>NZ_BCBO01000064.1:0-122046 GCF_001320835.1 Pseudomonas sp. NBRC 111138
CGACCCAGCGGTGGGAGCGTGGCCTCGGCCCTGGGCGCATCGAACGAAGGATGCTCTGATAGAAGGCGCTGCCACTGCATCCGAAACCAGGGCGTGAATGGCGCTCGGGGCTCTGCAAGCTGGGCCGTTATTTCGGCGCGGGTCAGCCACTTGATATCGCTGACTTCCTCTGGGACGGGCGAGACCTCAGCGTCAGATTGAGCAACCAGCACATGACAGAGTTCATGCTCGGCGCCGATCGAGCCAAACAAAGCATGATACTCAAAGTAATAGAGAGCTCGACACGAAGCCCAGACGCCTAGCTCTTCACGCAGACGACGAGAGGCGGCATCCAGAATAGTCTCTCCAGGTGCCGGATGACTGCAGCAGGCATTCGACCAGAAACCTGCCCAGAGCATTTTATCCGCCGCCCGACGCTGAAGCAGATGACGCCCACGGCTGTCAATCAAGTGCACTGAAAAAGCGCGATGAAGCTGCCCAGCTCCCAGGTGAGCATCGCGTTTATCGCACACGCCAATCTGTACATCCTGTGCGTCGACTAACACTACCTCGTGGATCATGCTGGATCTCCTTTTGTGCAATGAGGCGCGCACGCCACACAGTATCGAGCTAAAGAATTTGTCCCCAGGCACTGACCAAGGTCAACGCGGCGTCGGTGAACGCTGGATCGGCACGCAGCATGACCATGGCATCCAGCTCTGCCTGGGTGAGTAACCCAAGTTCCAACAATGCAGGCCCTGCCTGCGCGGTGGTTGCCGCCCAGAAGGCATCTGCCGGGCTGTTGTCGCCGATTCGGCCTTCGAGGGTGCGATGCCCCACGTTGACAAGCCCCCGGTCACGTAGCCGATCAGGCAGTCGATCGGCCCAGAACATGTCAGACCCGATGGACTGCTCCAACAGTGTGATTCCGGCCTGGGCTACTTTGCGCAACAACGGGTTCGTCGTTCTGAGGCTCGGTTGCAGGCTCACATCTTCGATCACCAACCAGCCTCCGGGACGTAACCAAGTGGCGGCTCGCGTCACTATCTCCTCGCGGTCAGTGAGGTGGCACAGCAACGCCCGGGCGTGCACCACGTCAAACGATGCGGCAGGAAAATCATCGGTCGTGACATTGTGGGTCATCACCTTGATGCCGGGGATATCGACCAGGAAGCGGGTATCGATATCCGTGGCGGTAACCGTTGCGTCGGGATATCGCTGGCTCAACCAGCCCGCGAGCGATCCGGCACCGGCGCCCAGATCAAGGATGGCGGGCGCGTCCGGCAGATCCAATCGTTCAAAAACCTTATGGCTTAACGGGTCAAAGGCGCGCTCCAGGGTTTGCAACCTCGCCAATTGGCCTGCGTGTTGGTCCGCGAGATAGCTGCGGGTGTAGCCGGGTTGCTCGGTGGAAACAGATGTGGTCAAAGCACCACCTCCAATTGATCAGGGCAGCGATTGAGAAACCCGCGCTCTTTGGGCTTGAACCCCGGAGCCCAGCGCAGGTTGGGAAAGGTCTGCAGCAGCATGCGCGCACCGATCGTGATCTCCATCCGGGCGAGCATGGAGCCCAGGCAGAAGTGGCGCCCCGCTCCGAAAGCGAAATGGCTGGTCGCCTGTTCGGCGCGCAACATATTGAAGGTGTCCGGGTCGCTGAACCGGGCCGGATCACGGTTGGCTGAACCGATCAGGCAGGCCAGGGTTGCGCCACCCGGAATTGTTCCCGAGGGCAGTTGCAGCGGTTCAGTCGCCTCCCGCAGCACAAGTTGCAATGGCGGGTTGCGTCGCAGGGTTTCAGTGAGGGCGTTGTCCATCAGTGCTGGATCAGCGATCACCGCCTCTTTCACGCCAGGTTCGCTCAACAGGTTGACAATCAGATTCGCCAGGGCGCCGTGACTGGTCTCGCTGCCTGCCGTCATCAGGATCGCGCAATAGGACCGTACAAAGGACTCGGACAACGGCTGGTCGTCAATGCGTGCCGCCAGGAGTTGTGAAATCAAGTCGTCCTTGGGTTCTATACGCCGAGCGTCGATGTAGGGCTGGATAAAGTGGTAAAAACTGTCTCGGTTGGATAACCCGCCGGTCAACAGTGCTGGGTCCTGACGATAGTTGCCCATGTACGCGAAGCCGATGGCACACCAACGCTTGAGCCGCTCCACCTCCTCTCGTGTGTGTGCCGGGAGGCCCAATGCATGAGCCATCACTCGCACCGGCAGCGCAGCGGTGAAATCGGCAATCAGGTCGACCTGAGGCCGGCCCTGCATACGCGCCAGCAAGTCTGCGGTCACTGCGGTGACAGACGCTTCGAGCGCCACCAGCGCCTTGCTGCGAAACGACGGGGTGAGCAATGCTCGGTGCTGGGCGTGTTCGCAGCCGTCCATGGTCACAATGGTGTGCCCCAGCAGCGGCCCAATCTGCCAGGTGTAGTTGCGATTGCTTGCCCCTGGGTGGGTCAGCGCGGCTTTGACATCCACATAGCGACTGACCAGCCACACATCGGTGGGCTCGTCGTACGCGATCGGAAGTGTGGTGCGTAAACGCTCATACAAGGGGTACGGGTCGATTTCGAACTGGCGGGACTTGAGGGTCGGCGGAGTCAGCGCCAGGTCCACTTGTCGGCTGTGCTGTACCGCGCAGCCATCGGCCTGTAGGTGATAGCGCGAAACGCTGCGATGCCAGTCCCCCGCCGCCCGGACAACCTGACGCAACCGGTCCGGATCGGTCGCAGCGCACGGCGGGTAATGGGCATGCTCGGTAGCGGCTGCCGTGAATTGAGCAACTGCCGTGTTGACCATCTGATGGGCTGCTTCTATCGCGCCAGGCCAGTCCAGGCCAGCGGTGTGCGCGAGTATCGATACCAGATTGAAGCGCTCGCCACACACCACATCTTTGGCAACCGAGTGGATATCGTTTGTCCACGCGATGATATCGGCAGCGTGCTTACGCAACCTGCTCCACGTTTCCACCTGCGCAGGATGCTCGTACGGGTCCAGGGCTTCGGCACCATCGATCAGATCAAAAAAGAACAGGGCGCCGAAGGAATCCCGGCGCAACGGCAGATACTCAGCCAAGGCGAGCGCCGTATCGGTTTCTCGCATGCGTACCTGCACCGCCTGCGCGCGCAGATGCTGGATCAAGTGCCCCACCAGCCTCTGCCGCCAAGGCCCGCTGCCCCAACGCTGGATCTCGGGCCACAAGTCATCGGCCAGAACAACCAGCATCGGGTCCTCGAACCGGTCGCGTTCACCTGACGGCACAGCATCGCCGCTGTCGGTCAACGCCTGCACGGCGGCGATGAAATGCTCCAGCGCGCCGTTTTCCGCCCAGGGTCCGTCATCAATACGGTCATCCAGCGTAAGCGCCCACAGGTACCAGCACACCAGAGTCTGCGCTCGGTGCGTGGGCGCCCGCCCGCACAATGCTATTCCCAGGTCGAGCAGTGCCGTGGTGGTCAACCGATGCGCGCCACGCCTGCCGATCAAACCGTATCGCTGCGCCCAAGCAAGCGCATGCGCACGCAGCCGTTCAGTGTCGGCACGCGGCGGTGCAACGGCGAAAGGTAGCGGGATATCGGGAATCGTGAGCGGCGCCGGTGACGAATGACTGTTGTGGCGGGTATCGGTGTCGCCTTCACAGTGTTGCGGTGCCATGAAAAGCTCCTCTGGAATCAAACTTTCTGTAGGGCTGACCTTATTTGAAATCAAAAACTCTGGATGTGAGAGGTATCCGAAGGTCACTCGGCAATGGCGGTCTTTCGGCGTAGGGGAAAACGGAGCGTCGCCATCATGAGCGCTCAGGGGCTGCTCGGTCGTTCGTGCTGATTAGGTAGGGGGTTTTCAGCAAAATATACTGTCATTTCTCACAGGTATGGACGAGTCGCTCAGCACCGGACGATGACCGATCACCCAAGTTGCTTGAACTGTTCCGGTGAATGGGTCGGCAACTGCGTATGACTCATCAGCCTCGAGTGGGTAAGGTGAAGGCTCATCCTTTTTCAGGAGCACCCTATGCGCACCATCGGCCTTATCGGCGGCATGAGCTGGGAGTCCAGCGCCGAGTATTACCGCCTTATAAACCAGCGCGTGCGCGACCGTCTTGGCCCGCTGCGCTCGGCGCAAGTGTTGATGTACAGCGTAGACTTCGGCCCGGTGGAACAGGCTCAGCATGCCGGGCGTTGGGACGATGCCGCGCTGATCCTGGAAGATGCCGCACGGCGCTTGCAGGCCGGGGGCGCTGATTGTGTGGTGCTGTGTACCAACACCATGCACTTGGTGGCACCGCGTATTGAGGCGGCGGTATCGATCCCCTTCCTGCATATTGCTGATGCCACGGCGGCGGCGGCTCTGGAGGCCGGGACCCTGACGGTAGGCTTGCTGGGTACCGCATTCACCATGGAGCAGGACTTCCTCAAGTCCCGCCTTGCCGCCCAGGGGCTTACCGTGCTGGTGCCAGACGCGGATGAACGCCAGGAGGTGCACCGAATCATCTATGAAGAACTGTGCGTGGGCATCATCAGTGACGCGTCACGCCAGGTGTATCAGCGGGTGATCCAGGCACTCGCTGCACAAGGCGCCCAGGCGATCATCCTCGGCTGTACGGAAATCTGCTTGCTGATCCAGCCCGAACACAGCGCCCTGCCGCTGCTGGACACCACCGCGTTGCATGCGCAGGCCGCAGTGGGGTTTGCCTTAGAGGCTTAGGTATCGACACAACTTTGTGGTCCTTACCTGAATAACGGGTATGTACTCGGTCTGATCCAACATCCTGGCGGGCTGTCAGCCCGCTTTCGCGGGCAAGCCCGCTCCCACAGGGGATCTGTACCAGACGCTGATTCTGTGGGTAATGCATGACCCGTGTGGGAGCTGGCTTGCCTGCGATAGCGGTGGTTCAATTGTAGATTCAGTGACTGACACTCCGCCTTCGCGCGCTTGCCCTAATGCCAGTCAGTTAAGAGCTAGAGCAGACAACCAGTGACTTGTGGCGAGGGAGCTTGCTCCCGCTGGACTGCGTAGCAGTCCCATTTTTGGGGCCGCTTCGCGCCCCAGCGGGAGCAAGCTCCCTCGCCACAGTTACCGATTCTGTATTAACTGACTGGCATTGGGGCAAGCCAGCTCCCACAGTTTTACAGGATCAAGCCGACGTGCGCAGGCGCGCCATGCTCAGGGTGTCGACAAACATACCGTCGCGCAGGGCGTAATCGCGCAGCCGCCCTTCCACTTCGAAGCCGAACTTGCGGTACAGGTTGTGCGCAGGCTCGTTGTCCGCGTAAACAGTCAGCTCCACACGGCGCAGGTTCATCCAGTTGTCGGCTACCTCCAACGCGGCCGCCAACAGCCGCGAACCGACGCCCTTGCCCTGCCACGCGGGCGCCACGCCCATCCCCAATGAGCCAACGTGGCTCTGGCGTACACGCAAGTACTGCTCAAGCCCCAATTGGCCAATCACCTCAGTGCCCTTCACCGCCACCAGCTGCAGGCGCCGCTCGTTATCCATCACCAGGCGCTTGCGCCACATCTCAACAGACTGAAAAGGCATTTGCAGCACCTGACGACAAACAGCCGGTTCGTTGTAGAGCGCGGCGACGCCCTCCAGGTGGGCCTCGGTAAAACGCTGGATCACGATAGACGGTTCAGGTGGGTGCATTGCATTTCATCCTTTGAAAGACAAGTGGCGGGCCAGTGTAGAGGCTAAGCGCCTGGCTGACGAGCCGGGAGTTTTCCCACTGGCCGACCAGCACCATCCTGCATCTGAACGATGGCGATCCATATGCGCAGCGCCGATACTCTGCCCAGGCCCTGCCCCGTCAACCCGACGCTTCGGCCTTCACCCTGTGACGAGAACAACAAAAAAAGTCCCACAGAGGAACACCCATGAGCCGTTTTGATCACTCGGGCCTGTTGCAGGCCTTCAGCACCCTGACCCTGGACCTGCAACGCCTGGCCCAACATCAGGACATCGAACACTTCCAGCGCCATGCCCTGGCACGCGTCAGCCAATTGCTGGCCTTCGACAGTGCCTGGTGGGGACGCTCGGCTGTCATCAACGGTCTGCCGCAAGAGCACAACAGCTACCTCTATCAGTTGCCACCCGACTACCTGGCGGACTGGCAGTCGATCCGCCATCTGGACGTTACCGTTGCACGGGTGCATGCCTCGCCTGGCGAGGCAGTAATTATCGATATGCGCGACCCCGCCAACGGCAGCGCCTTGAATTGGCTGGGGCAACGCCACGGCCTGGGTGAATTGCTGTGTGTGGTCCATATCGACCCGCAAACCCACCTCAGCCACCACCTGACGCTCTACCGCCAGCCCACTGCGCCCACGTTCAACGCGCACGATTGCCAGTTACTCAATAACCTGATGCTGCATCTGGTGGCGGCGGTCTCGGCAAACCAGATCCGCACCTTGGTGGCCATGCGTGAAACCCTGGCCAGCCCGCGCAATCTGGCCCTGGCGGTGTGTGACCCACGGGGTGTGTTGCAATGCGCCGAGCGCGGTTTTGTCGACCTGCTGCTCAGCGAATGGCCGCAATGGCGTGGCCCCACCCTGCCGGTGTTGCTGGATGAGCGCGGGCATGACGGCAAGCGCATCCATATCCAGGCGTCACCGGTGGGCGACCAATTGCTGTTGGCCGCGCGCCTCAACCGCGACCTGCCCCAGCTCAGCCCAAGGGAAAACGACGTAGCCCAAGGGTTTGGCGAGGGCAAGACCTACAAGGAAGTGGCCCGCGACCTTGGCCTCTCACCCAACACCGTGCGTCACCATATCCGCGCCATCTACGCCAAGCTCGGCGTCAAGGACAAGGCGCGCATAGCGCACCTGGTGCACGCCCCGCCCGACTGACCCTGCCCGTTTCTCCCACGGTTTTGCCACGGTCGTTTTTTACGGTCTCGGGCTGCTGTTGCCCATTTTCCGGCCTTCTCTGACACGAGACGCTTCGCCATGACTTCCACACGCTTACGTAACCTGGCAGTGCTGTGCGCCAGCCTGTTCAGCCTCGACAGCCAGGCTGCCGACCTCAACGCCCGCGACTTTTTCGCCGCTCCACCAGGCACCCGCCTGGGTGTGCTGTACCTGCCCGCCACCCGTGCCGGCGATTTCCATGGCCCCGCCGACAGCACAGGCAAGGCTGACCTCAGGGTCAACGCCGTGGCTTACCGCCAGGTGTACTTCACCGACGCCTGCGGCACGTTGTGCACGCCGCAATTCATCCTGCCCTTTGCCGACATCAGCGCACGCCTGCCCGGCGCCAACCAGCGCAGCCGCGAGCGCGGCATGGGCGATCCACAGGTGGGCGGCACGCTGTTTTTCGTCAACGACCCGGCTTCGCGCACTTACAGCGGCTTGTTGAGCCTGATCACCGTGCCGGTGGGTGAGTACCACAGTCAAAACCCGGACGTCTCTCCCGGTGCCAATCGCTGGGGCGCCACCTTTGTCTACAACTACACCCACGGCATCGGCGAAAACTGGGTACTGGAAGCCAACCTGGAAGCCCAGCTCTATGGCCGCAATGACGATTACTTTGGCAGCGAACTCAAGCAAGCCCCGCTGTATCGCCTGCAGGCTTTTGCCTCGTATGACTTCAGCGCCGCCACTTACGGTGCACTGCGCCTGATCCAGGCCGACGGTGGCGCCCTGCGCCTCAACAACCGCCGCCTCGACGACACCCACAAGCGCTACACCCAAGTCGGCTTCGAACTCGGGCATTGGCTCGACCGGCAGAACCAACTGATGGTCAGCCTTTCGCAAAGCGTTGCGGCTTCCAATGGCTATGCCGGCACCGAAGCGCTGTTGCGCCTGGTGCATGTGTTCTGACCCCTTTCCCTGGAGCTTGAAAATGCCCATTTCCAACCCTGCGATAACGGCACGGCTGGCAGCGATCGTGCTGTTTGCCGCCATCACCCCGACCATCCTGATGACAGCTCCCGCCGTGGCCGCGCAGTTGGCCAGCCAGTGGCAACTGAGCCCGGCGCGTATTGGCGACTTGTTTTCCGTGGAACTGGGCGCCATGAGCCTGGCGACCTTGCCCGCCTGGTGGTGGCTCAAGCGGGTTGACTGGCGCACCGCCGCCCGGGTCGCCGCGCTGCTGTTCATGGCCGCCAACCTGCTGTCGATGCTGGCCGACACCTACGCCGGACTGCTGGTGTTGCGCGCTGCCAGCGCCCTGGCCGGCGGCTCGCTGATGATCCTCTGCCTGGCCAGTGCGGCCACCACCGCCAACCCCAGCCGGGTCTATGGTTTGTGGGTGATGGGGCAGTTGATCGTCGGTGCCCTTGGCCTGGTGGTGTTGCCTGGTTTGTTCGAACGATTTGGCTTGAATGCCTGCTACTTGATCCTGGCGGGGTTGATGGCTCTGCTGCTGCCATTGGCGCGGGCGTTTCCCGCCGGTAGCCCTGCGTTGCCCGCCAACCGCGCCCCGGTCTTGCCCGGTTCACGCTGGAAAGCCGCCCTGGGGGTTGGCGCGGTGCTGGCCTTTTACATCAGCCTGGGGGGCGTATGGACCTTTATCGGTGCCTTGGGCGCCAGTGCCGGGATTTCGGCGCAGCACGGCGGCGACATCCTCGCCATCGCCACCGTGATGGGCATTGCAGGGGCAGCGAGCGCTTCACTGATCGGGGCCCGCTTGCCGCGTGGAGTGCTGTTGCTGCTGGGCTACCTGTTGATGGCGGCAGCGGTGCTCTTGTTGCTTGGCCAGCCCGCATTGCTGCGATTTGCCTTGGCGGCGCTGCTGTTCAAATTCACCTGGACCTTCATTCTGCCGTTGATCCTGGCCTGCCTGGCCGACCTCGATCACAGCGGCAAGCTGATGAACGCCTCCAACCTGGTCATCGGCGGCGGCCTGGCCATCGGCCCAGCGCTCGCCGGCCGCCTGATCGAGGCCAGCGGCGGGTTCAGCCTGTTGCTGCTCGGTGCAGCCGCTATCACCTTGCTGTCGCTGGTGATGATCATCGCCAGCCGTCCCCACTCCCCCACTGAACTGGAACCGGTATGAACCCAACCACCGCATTTTTCTTCGACGAAATTAGCCTGTGGCACAGCGCCGGCGCCCATGCGCTGACCCTGCCCGTGGGCGGCTGGGTGCAGCCGCCGGCCGGCAGCGGGCATGCCGAGTCACCGGAGACCAAGCGCCGCTTGAAAAGCCTGTTGGATGTCTCCGGATTGAGCCGCCAACTACAACTGCGCAGCGCGCCGCCAGCCAGTGAAGAGGATCTGCTGCGCGTCCACAGCCGTGCCTATCTGCAGCGTTTCAAGGCCCTGAGCGATGCTGGCGGCGGTGAGCTTGGCCCCCAGGCACCGATCGGGCCGGGCAGCTACGAGATTGCGCAACTGTCCGCCGGACTGACCCTGGCCGCCGTGGACGCGGTGCTCAAGGGCCAGGCGCACAATGCCTATTCGCTGTCGCGGCCACCGGGGCATCACTGCCTGGCAGACAGCGCCATGGGCTTTTGCTTTCTCGCCAACATTGCCATTGCCATCGAGGCCGCCAAGGCCCGCAACGGACTGGGCAAAGTCGCCGTGATCGACTGGGATGTGCACCACGGCAACGGCACGCAGTCGATCTTCGAAGAACGGGCCGATGTGTTGACGATTTCCCTGCATCAGGACGGCTGCTACCCGCCTGGCTACAGCGGCGAGCAGGATCGAGGCCGCGGGGCCGGCGTGGGGGCCAACATCAATATTCCGTTGCCCCCAGGCAGTGGGCACGCCACCTATCTACACGCCATGGAACGCATCGTAGTGCCCGCGCTGGAGCGCTTCGAGCCGGAGTTGATCATCGTCGCCTGTGGTTATGACGCCAACGCCGTCGACCCGTTGGCGCGTATGCTGTTGCACAGTGAATCGTTCCGGCTGCTGACCCGCGCCCTGCGCCTGGCCGCCGAGCGTCTGTGCCAGGGCCGCCTGGTGCTGGTACATGAAGGCGGCTACAGCGAAGCCTATGTACCGTTCTGCGGCCTGGCGACCCTGGAGGAATTGAGCGGCGTGCGCACAGCGGTGCTAGACCCGATGCTTGAGTTTGTGCAGTTGCAGCAACCCAGTGCGGAGCTACAGGGGTTTCAAGAGCAGTGGGTGGAGCGGCTGGCGCGCGGGGTCAGCGAGTAGCTGCCAGGCGCCATACCCGTGCAATGTCAGAGGCCCGCTCACGCAACAGGCGCGGCGCCTCGTGACAGGCTTGCTCCAGAGACATCGGCCCCGACGGCAAGGCGAACGCTGCATCCACACCGTGGGCGTACATCTGATCGTAGCCGTCGCCCAAGGTACCCGCGATTACGACCACCGGCACGCCGTGTCGCCGGGCAATGCGCGCCACGCCAAACGGAGTTTTTCCCCGCAGCGTCTGGGCGTCGAAGCGACCTTCACCGGTGATTACCAAGTCGGCGCCACGCACCGCTTCATCCAGGCCAACCAGTTCAGCAACCACCTCGACCCCTGGGCGAAACTGGGCGGCGAGGAACGCCTTGGCGGCAAAGCCCAGTCCACCGGCGGCACCACTGCCGGGTTCGTCGCGCACATCCTTGGGCAGCACCTGAGCGCAATGGTCAGCGAAGTGCTCAAGGGCCGCGTCCAGGTGTGCCACTTGCTCGGGACTCGCGCCTTTTTGCGGGCCGAAAATCGACGAGGCACCGTGGGGGCCGCACAGGGGATTGTTGACGTCGGCGGCGATTTCAAAACGCACCTGCGCCAGGCGCGGGTCGAGTTGTTCAAGGCTGATATGGGCCAGGCGTGCCAATGCCAACCCACCCGCCGGCAGTGGCTGACGTTCGCTATCCAATAGCTGCACGCCAAGGGCCTGCATCGCCCCCGCCCCGCCATCGTTGGTGGCACTGCCGCCAATCGCCAGGATGATGCGCTGCGCCCCGGCATCCAGCGCGGCGCGGATCAACTCGCCGGTGCCATAGGTGGTACTGGAACAGGCGTCGCGCTGCCCCGGCGCGACGAGTTGCAGGCCGCTGGCCTCGGCCATCTCGATCATCGCGGTATGGCTGTCGGCCAACCATCCCCAACGCGCTTCGACGCTGTCGCCCAGCGGGCCTCGGACTGTTTGCCGACGCAATTGCCCCTTACACGCGGCGAGCACCGCATCCACCGTGCCTTCACCGCCATCGGCCATCGGGCATTGAAACACGTGCGCATCCGGCCAGACCTCGGCCCACCCCTCGGCAATCGCCTGGGCGACGCCTGCGGCACTCAGGCTGTCTTTGAACGAGTCAGGGGCGATCACGATTTTCATGGGCTTTCTCCGGTTTTTATAACGCCCATGCTGCCAGTTGGCTGGGGCAATGACGCGGGGCCGATGCACAAGTGTGGAGCGGGTTTGTTGTTCATTTCTACAATGCCCGTTGTAGGCGCGAGCTTGCTCGCGAAAGACCGGAACGCGCCGCGGTGAATCAGGCAACCTGCGTTATCGTTGACGTTTTTCGCGAGCAAGCTCGCTCCTACAGGGGGTGGGGCAACAGTTGGACGCCCAGGTACAACGCAAGCATCCCATCAAGCGTCAGCGGGTCTACGCCGCTGAGTTCGGCTATGCGCTCCATGCGGTAGCGCAGGCTGTTGCGGTGAATGCCCAAGGCGTCGGCACACGCCTGGCTTTGCCCATCGTGCTCGCACCAACTGCGCAACGTGGCAAGCAGTTGCCCGTTGCTGTCCTTGGCCAACACTTTGCGCAACGGGTTGAGCAATTCGTCCAGGGCGTCGTCGTTGCGATGACGCCACAGCATCACCGGCAGGCGATAACGGTTGAGGGTCAACAGGCGTGATTGCGGCAGGATATCGCGGCCATAAGCAAGCAGATCACCCACCCGCCGATAGCAGCGGCGCAGTCCCGCCAAGCCCTCCGCTTGCCCGCCGATGGCCACGCGCAGGACGTTCCAACCCAGGCCGTCGAGCTTTTCCAGCAAGCGGGGGTTATCGACCTGCACCCCAGCAGGTCGGCACCACAGCAAAGAAAACTGCGCAGAGCTGACGCACCAACTGTCGGGGTAGCGGCTGGCGAGCCAGGCGCTCAGGGCCTCCGCCGTTTGGCCCGGGCCCAGTTCAAACAGGTATGGCGTGCGCGCCAGTTGTGGCTTGAGCCCCAGTTGCTGGGCTTCGTCCACCAGGCGCGGGGAGTCGCCGCTGTCGGCCAACAGCAGGGCCAGCAGATCATCGCAACGCTGGCGCCGCCATTGTTGTTCGGCTTGCTGGTGGCGTTGGCTGACCAGCATTTCAGCGGTCATGCGCACCAGTTCGGCATAGGTGCGTAACCCATCCGGCTCGCCGGTGATACCCAGTACGCCAATCAGGCGCTGATCATGCAGCAGCGGCAGGTTGATGCCTGGTTGCACACCCTTGAGATGCTTGGCGGTCTGCCCGTCGATTTCCACCACCCGCCCATTGGCCAACACTAGCTGGGCACCTTCATGGCGGGTATTGATGCGCTCCGGCTCGCCGCTGCCCAGGATCAAGCCCTGGCTGTCCATGACATTGACGTTATGGGGCAGGATTGCCATGGTGCGGTCGACAATCTCCTGCGCCAGGGCATGATCCAGCTCGAACATGGGGCTAATTTCCTGAAAAAGGTTGTTCACCAGCACAGCGCAAAGATGGCTTGACTGTGCGCCGGCACAAAGACAGTTGCCCTTCACGTCACCGAGACTGTCAGGGCGGCCAACGTTACCCTCGCACCGCGAAAAATCATAATAAAGAGAGAATCCCATGTCACAGAGCGCCACTGCCGCACTGGCCAGCGATGACGATAAAAACGCCATCTACAAGCGCATTACCCTGCGCCTGATCCCCTTCATTTTTATCTGCTATCTGTTCAATTACCTCGACCGGGTAAACGTTGGCTTTGCCAAGCTGCAGATGCTCGACGCGTTGAAATTCAGTGAAACCGTATACGGCCTGGGAGCCGGGATTTTCTTTATCGGCTACGTGCTATGCGGCGTGCCGAGCAACCTGGCGCTGACCCGGTTTGGCCCGCGGCGCTGGATCGCATTGATGATGATCGTGTGGGGTACGCTCTCCACATGCCTGCTGTTTGTGACCACGCCCACGCATTTCTACACCCTGCGCCTGTTTACCGGTGCCGCTGAAGCGGGCTTCTTCCCCGGCGTGGTGTTGTACCTTTCGCAGTGGTTTCCGACCTTCCGCCGTGGGCGAATCATGGCACTGTTCATGTCGGCGATCCCGGTGTCCGGTTTGCTCGGCAGCCCGTTTTCCGGCTGGATTCTGAATCACTTTGCCGCAGGCCAAGGTGGCTTGGCGGGCTGGCAGTGGATGTTCCTGCTGCAAGGCATCCCGACCGTGGTCCTCGGCGCCCTCGCCTACTTCCTGCTCAGTGACAGCTTCGCCAACGCCAAGTGGCTCAAGCCCCATGAGCGTGCGGTACTGGAAGCGGACCAGGCCACAGACCTGGCTAACAAGCCGAAAACCACCAGCGACTCCCTGGCCGAAGTGTTCAAGAACCCGGCGATCTGGGCATTCGGTCTGATCTACTTCTGCATCCAGAGTGGGGTGTATGCGATCAACTTTTGGCTGCCGTCGATCATCAAGAACATGGGCTTCAGCGACAACCTGGTGATTGGCTGGCTCAGCGCGATTCCGTATCTATTGGCGGCGGTGTTCATGTTGCTGGTGGGCCGCTCTGCCGATTTGCGCAAGGAGCGCCGCTGGCATTTGGTGGTACCGATGTTGATGGGCGCCATTGGCCTGGTGATCGCCGTTAACTTCGCCACTACGCCCGCTATCGCCATTCTCGGCCTGACCATCGCCACCATGGGCGCCCTGACCGGCCTGCCGATGTTCTGGCCGGTGCCCACCGCCATGCTCAGCGCGGGTGCGGCGGCGGGTGGCTTGGCGTTGATCAACTCCATGGGGCAGATGGCGGGTTTTCTCAGCCCGTATATCGTGGGTTTTGTGAAGGATGCCACCGGGTCTACGGATGTGGCGTTGTACCTGCTGGCGGCGGTGATTGTGGGCGGCAGTGTTCTGGCATTGCGGATGACGCGCACGCTCAAGGCCTGACGCCTTCAACGTGGGAGGGATCTGCTCCCTCCCACTTGGACCATGTATTTACAACAGGCCGCCACCGTCGATATCAACCACCGCACCGGTCATAAAGCCATTTTCCATGGCCAGTACATACCCCGCCGCCACTTCTTCAGCCTGCCCCACCCGCCCAACCGGCAACCCTTGGCCCGCCTTGGCAAACATTGCCAAGCGTTGCTCTTGGCCAAGCCCTGCATAGGCCGGTGTGTCTATCACCCCAGGGCTGATCACATTGACTCGACGCGGCGCCAGTTCTTTGGCCAGTTGTTTGCCCAAGGCCTCGGTCGCAGCGTTAATGCCCGTCTTGATGAACTGCCCTGCCGCCAACTTGCGCCCCAACTGGCCCGAGGTCAGGGTGATGCTGCCCTGTTCGTGCAAAAAGGGCAGCGCGTGTTGAATGGCGCGTAGTGCGCCCCAGAGCTTCACATCGAAGTTGTCCTGGGCTTCATCCAGGTCTGTTTCAATCAAAGGCTTGGCCCGCACCGAAGGCCCCGAGGTGTAGACCAGATGGTCAAAGCGCCCCACGGTTTCGAACAGTTGCGTTAACGAGGCGCTGTCGGTGACGTCCACCGGCTCGCTGCGCAGCCCGCTGTCGGAACCTGGCGCCAAACGGCGCCCGGCCACGATCACATCCGCGCCTCGCGCCAAGGCTGCCTGCGCCACTGCCGCGCCGATACCGCTGCTGCCGCCGATGACGATGATGGTTTTACCGCTCAAAGAAGAGGTCATGAGAAAACTACCTGGGTCAGAAAGTGAACGTTCATCTTCCCAGCTTGGTAATCGATGAAAAATCCGGGTAAAACGACAAGATCTTTAAAGGATTTTTATCAATGAGTTCGATTCTCGACCTTGAAGTCTTCGTGCGCAGCGCTGACACCGGTAGCCTGACGGCCGCCGCCCGTGGCCTTGGCCTCACGCCGGCGGCTGCCAGCATTGCCCTCAAGCGCCTTGAAACCCGCCTCGGCATCCGCCTGCTCGCCCGCTCCACCCGCAGCATGCGCCTGACCGAAGAAGGCCGGCGTTACCTGGACAGTGTGCGGGTGGCACTGGAGGCGCTGTCGGACGGCGAGCACGCCATCAAGCAACAGGGCCAGAGCCTCAGTGGTTTATTGCAGTTGGCCGCGCCCTCGGACTTTGGTCGCAATGTGCTGCTGGGCTGGCTGGATGAGTTCAAGCTGGAGCACCCCACCATCCGTCTGCAACTGTTGCTCAACGACAGCAATGCCGACTTGTTTCGCGACACGGTCGACATCGCCTTGCGCTTTGGCGTGCCTAGAGACTCCAGCCTGGTGGCCCTGCCGGTGGTGCCCGATCACCATCGCATTGCCTGCGCCAGCCCCGACTACCTGGCGCGCCACGGTACTCCGCATACGCCCGAAGATTTGGCCCACCACAGCACGCTGCGCTATATGCGCCGGGGCCAGGCCAATAGCACCTGGTATTTCCGCCAGGGGGCGTTGCTTCAAGAAGTCGAGGTGAGCGGTGACTACCTCAGCGATGACGGCGAGATTGTCCGCCGCTGGGCGTTGGCGGGGCATGGCATTGCCTATAAGGCCAACCTGGATGTGGCCCGTGATATTCAGGCTGGGCGGTTGGTACCCTTGCTACCCGACTGGCAAGGCGAACCCGCGCCGTTCAACCTGATGTGCCCGCACCGCCTGCAAGTGTCGGAACGCGTGAAAGTGCTGCACCGCTTTTTACAGGCCCGCTGCCTGACTTTGCTACGCACATGAAGAAATGCCTCCAGGGCTTGTTCCAGAGCGCTCGGGTCTGGTATTGCATCACTTACATTTGCGTGAGGAGCTTTGCATGAATTACCGCACATTGGGCCAGTCCGGGTTAAAGGTCAGCGCTCTGACCCTCGGCACCATGATGTTTGGCGAACAGACCAGCACCGAAGATTCGCTGCGCATCATCGACAAGGCCTGGGACCAGGGCATCAATTTCATCGACACGGCGGACCTGTATACAGGCGGGCGCTCCGAAGAAATCGTCGGCGAGGCGATTGCACGCAACCGCCAGGACTGGGTGGTGGCCTCCAAGGTCGGCTTCGGCCCTACCGACGGCGTGCCCAACCGCAGCGGTTTGAGCCGCAAGCGTCTGTTCAACGCGCTGGACGCCAGCCTGGCACGCCTGGATACCGACTACCTGGACATCTACTACCTGCACCGCGAAGACCACGACACGCCGTTGGAGGTCACCGTGTCCGCCATGGGAGATCTGATCCGCCAGGGCAAGGTCCGCTATTGGGGCCTGTCCAATTACCGGGGTTGGCGCATCGCTGAAGTGATTCGCGTGGCCGAACGCCTGGGCGTCGATAAACCCATCATCAGCCAGCCGTTGTACAACATCGTCAATCGCCAGGCCGAGGTCGAGCAGATCACCGCTGCAGCGGCCTACGGCCTGGGAGTGGTGCCGTACAGTCCACTGGCCCGAGGGGTCCTCAGCGGCAAGTACGCACCGGATGTCACGCCCGAGCCCGGCAGCCGTGCCGCGCGCCAGGATAAACGCATCCTGGAAACCGAGTGGCGAATTGAATCACTGCGCATTGCCCAGCAGATCCAGCAATACACCCAAGGGCGTGGCGTGGGGATCGTCGAGTTCGCAATCGCCTGGGTGCTGAACAATGCGGCGGTAAGCTCGGCGATTGTCGGGCCACGGACCGAGGCGCAGTGGGACGCCTACACCGGGGCGCTGGCGGTGAAGATCAGCGCTGAAGACGAGGCGTTCATTGATTCGCTGGTCACGCCGGGGCATTCGTCCTCGCCCGGCTTCAACGATGTCGGGCATTTTGTATCCGGTCGATTGGCACGCCTGTAGACTACCCGCGCAATAATTGGCTTTCGCGAGGACAACGTGTCTAAAGGTGTGGTGTTATCGGTCTTGGCTTCGGTGTTGTTTGCCGTGATGTATTACTTCACATCACTGCTAACGCCCTTGAGTGGCCTGGAGATTTTCGGCTGGCGCATGTTGCTCACCGTGCCCTGCATGACGGTGTTCATGCTTGTCAGCGGCGAGTGGCGCCGGGTCTGGGAACTGCTGCGCATGCTCGCGGCCAAGCCACGGCTGATCGGCGGTGTGCTGGTGTCGTCGGCCTTGCTCGGCGTGCAGCTGTGGTTGTTCATGTGGGCGCCACTGAACGGGCGCAGCCTGGATGTGTCGGTCGGTTACTTCCTGCTGCCGCTGACCATGGTGCTCACCGGGCGCCTGGTGTGGGGCGAACAGCTTTCCTACCTGCAAAAGATCGCGGTGTTTTTTGCCGGGCTCGGGGTACTCAACGAGTTATACCAGGCCGGTGGGTTCTCCTGGGCGACGCTGGTGGTGATCATCGGTTACCCGCTGTACTTTATCGTGCGTAAATACCTCAAGACCGACCACCTGGGCGGCCTGTGGCTGGACATGGCGCTGATGCTGCCGGTGGCATGGTGGTTTGTGCAAAGCGGCGAACAGGGCTTTGCAGTGATGGATGCCCACCCCAATTTGTATGCGCTGATCCCGATACTGGGTCTGATCAGCGCTTCGGCGTTGGTGAGCTATATCATCGCCAGCCGGCTGCTTGCGTTCAGCCTGTTCGGGCTGCTCAGTTATGTCGAGCCAGTGCTGTTGCTGGTGGTGGCGCTGCTGCTGGGTGAAGGGATCAAGGCAGGCCAATGGCTGACCTACATCCCGATCTGGATCGCGGTCATGGTGCTGGTGTTCGAAGGGTTCAAGCATCTGGTGCGGCAGCGTAGGGTTTGACCGACGAACAGTCGACAAACTGCAACTGTGCTTGATGATGTTGAGTAGCCCCATCATCATCCAAGGTGGTGAACTGTAATTGCGGGCCGGATAGGTCGCCGCTAGGCAACTCAGGTATCGCAACCCGTGCAGTAGCATAAGGTGCAACCATCGGCGGATCTTCGCTGTGATGCTCCACACCACCGAGTGTCAGAACCACACCAGACAAGGTCACGTGATACGCCGTGGGGTTGAGCACCTCCAACCCCACGTCGTCCCCTCGGCTTAGGCACCATTGAAGCGCATGAACCACGTCCTGCACCTTTCCCGGCAATTGGGCGGGCCGGAGGAAAAGCTTGATCCGCGTACGAAAGGCAAATTGCAGGGCGTTGGTTTCATCGGATGCCTCAACGCTCGGTCTGATTGCCAGTACGTTCAGCCAGTACACCGACTCCCGGTCTGCCACCTGTTTTGGCGTTTGATCATGCATGATCCGCAAGGCGCGCCCGGTACCCGCGTTCATACGGGCGATGGGTGGCGTAATCGTGAACGGCACATCACTGTTCTCGGGTGCCGCCATCGCATCGCCATCATCGATCCACGCTTGCACTAGGCGCGGACCGTCAGCCTCATTGTGCAGATTGACCACCACCGTGCGCGCGGTAACCGGGTAGATGACACGCGTGCGGTCAATCACGATTTCGCCCTGCACGGCGATTGCCTGCAAGCTCATCAGCACGCCCAGGCCCCCGCGCCAAAGCGCGCTGCTCATCGGTAGCTCATTGTGAATGACGCCAACCCGTTCGCGCTGCCGGGACGGATCGAGGAGGCGGTCTGGATATAACGTGCGGTCAAAGGGATCTGGACAGTCGCATTGCCAGTACTGCCGACCAGCCACTGATTAGGGTTCCCAATCGTCGTGGAGTCAGCCCCGTAGCGCACCAGCGTGTTCCCCCGTAGTAATTGCAGAGCAACGCCACTGGCCATAGAGGTACGGGTCAAGGACAGTACGTCGCTGCGATTAGCCGGCACGGTCTGGTCTGTCACCGTCACAAATACGTCACGCGTTGCCCCGCCGATGCCACCCGCACATGACAGTGTGATATTGCGGGTCACGCTGCCGGCGAAACTGCCCACGCCGCGAAAATCACGAGCAGCCACGGCCGGCATAGGCATGGCGACCGAAGGTGTTGAGACCCTGCAGGTGGGTTTTCGTGGCGCATTGATGGTGACGTTGGAGAAGTTCACTGCGTAATAGCCAGCGCCGGTGATGGGCGTGCCGGTGATCGTATACCTTGCAATGTTTCTGGCGGTGATCGTGCCACCCGTTATGGCGCCTGTGGCGACAAAATAAATTCGGGTATCAAGCCCAAGGACGATGGGTCTTGCTCTGGCATCTCCAACAATGAGTGTGACACCTGCCGTGTTGATGGCCATGAACGGCCGGTTCGGGTCCCTCGCCATCAGGGCAAACCCCACCCCAGGCACATTGGTGGCATACACTGGCATTGAAAGCCCGCTAGCGAAAAATGTCCGGCCCGTCGGCGTGCTATTGACCAGTGCCAGCCTGGCCTGTGCCCCTAAAGCAATTCGTGTGGTACACCGAAGCGCGGACGATGGAGGACTGTCGAAGCGATAGCCATTGGCGGACCCGACCACCTGCCCGATTTGCTGCCCGGCCGCAACCGTGATCGGGGGAATGGAAATATTCACCGCCGGGCCGGGGGCACAGGTGATCGCTTGAGCTTCCAGCGCCACCATCCATCCTCCCAACACCACGCTGGCAAGTGAAAACCTAGTCATGAAAACAACACCTCTGTCATATCGAATAAGTCATGCGCCGCAACAGTCATCCATCGGCACTCACTCATAGCTGCCCCGCAACCTGGCGCCCTTGGCTTGCCACGCACACCCCCTGAAGGTAATCGGTAGTGGCCTGTCGTTGGCCCTCGGTGATTGGCGGCATGTGGTAGTAGATATCGCACTGCTCGGCGATTTTGCTGCCCCACTTGACGGTCAGACGACCTTCCTGCGGGATGTCTCGGACGAAGGCTTTACTGGCCTGCCCCACCACACCTACCTCACGCCCTTGCGCATCAAATACCTGTGCTGCAAATGGCAGCGGGCTGCCATTCTCGTGGACGCCCTTGACCAGTACCGCCCGACCACTGAGCGTGTCGAACTTGACCAGCGATACTGCGCCCGAGGTCGGTACGACGTTGCGCGTCGACTCCTGGAGCTCTACATCCATCGACATGCCTTCCGGATCGATTTCCACCGTATTATTCTGGAACGCCGTCAGATTGGGCACGACAGCGAACCCGCTGCTGTTGACCCGTGCACCGCTGCTCCCCCCGAGCCTGGCCCCTTCTGCACCTGGCACATGCACCAGCGCCGAGGCTTCGCCTAGGCTTTGCGAGAACGCGATACCTTCGGCATGAACGACCACCCCACCATCGGCGCCAAACGAAAGCTGCGAGCTATCGCGGCTCTGGCTATATCCGGCACGCAGTTGGGTGGCATCCGTGCGATAGCCGGCATAGGTGTTGAACTGGCCGGTGTGCGTGCTTTCACTGGTTGCGCGGCTGGCTGAAACACCGTAGTTGAGCGCGGTGTCCTCGCCCAGGAACCCGTTGATGCCCACCTGCTGCTGGCTGCCCCGTGTATCACCGGTGTCCCGGGAGAACGAAGTATTGATCGTCGGCGCTCGCGATTCGCCCCCCAGCGGCATCGACAGTGTGAGCATGTAGCGGTTATCGATACGCCCGGGTTGGCCGATACGCCCGAAAAACACATCGTCGCTGAGCTCGCTTTGGGTCAGTTGTCGCGTGTCCTGGACCCTGGAACGCTGTGCCGACAGGTTCCAGTTGACCTTGTTCCAGGTCGAGCCATAGCTGGCGGTGAATGAAACCTGGCGCCCTTCCTGTCCTCCCCAATAGTCGACGGAGCTGCCGTACAAGCTCAAGGTGCCGATACCCAACTGCTGGCTGACTGTCATGTCGAGCCGGCTTTTTTGCCGGGCATAGCTGTTGATGTCACCTGCCCGGCTCGCGATTTCGCGCACATTCAGTGCATCCTGCAGGTTCAGGTAACCCTCGGTGGAGAACCGATACGCACCCAGCGCAAAATGCGTACCCGAGGCCGGCAGGCTTTTGTTGTAACCCAGCCCCAGGCTTTGCCCGGACTGGCGCCCATGATCGGGCACCTCGGTATGGGAGGTGGCAGTGTCCAGAGAGAACGCACCGAAGGACGTATTCAACGCGATACCGAGCTTTCCCTGTTCATAGCCTTTGGAAACACTACCGCCACCGTAGACCGTCAGATCATCGGTCAAACCGTGCTGCAAAGTGCCTTGAAAGACGTTGGCGCCCTTCGCATCAACGCCCTTTTGCTGCACCTTACCCAAGGTGGCGCTGTACTTTGTCGCGTCGGCGCGCAATAACTGCGGGGCCACCGAGTACGGCACGACAAAGGTGTTCCGACGCCCGTCGACTTCGGTCACGCTGACGATCAAATCACCACCGTAGCCGGTGGCATGCAGGTCACTGATAACAAAGGGGCCGGGCGGCACCGTGGTCTCATAAATGGTGTAGCCGTTCTGGCTGACCGTGACCGTTGCATTACTGTCGGCGGTCCCCCGAACCTGCGGCGCGTAACCTTGCTGCGTCTGCGGGCGCATCCGGTCGTCGGTGGCCAGAGTGACGCCCCGCACGCGCACCCCGTCGACAATCTGTCCGTTGCTGAAGGTGTCTCCGAGGGTCAGTTGTGACTGCCAGGGGATGATGCTGCGCTGTACATAAGTGGACGTGTTCTGATAAGTCTCAAAGCCAGTGCGGTTGCCCCAGGCCTGGGCGCCCTGATGTCGCAAGCGCCATGCACCCAGGTTGATACCGGCATTGAGGCCCAGGTAAGTACGACCGTCACCTTCACCTGCGGTGACCGTATTGGTACTGAAGTTGTAATTGAGCAGCCCGGCGGCAATGCCCTCATCCAACAACTCGGGGTCAATGTAGCCGCGCATGGAACGCTTCATGTAGGCCTGCGGCACGCTGGCCGCCAACTCGAGTGCACCCGGATCGAACGTGCTGGATGCCATCGGAATCCACTGCCCCAGGTCGCCGCAGTACTGGCCGGCGGCGGCAGGGTTCGAGAGTTCGCGCCCATGGGCATCAGTATCGACTTTATCCATCGCGATACCGATTTTTTCCAATACTTCACGACTCAAGCACGGCTGCGCCCCGGTCTTTGCATGGGCTGCAACAAACTCCACCTCCCTGCGCCCCAGGGTCTGGCCGTTGACTACGATATCTACGCGGTATATGCCAGGGCTCATCTGGTTGCTGGTATTGAACCGTGACGTGTCAACCGACGACGCCAGGCCACTGGAGAATGCGTTCAGATCAAAGCTCAACTCAGCCGCAAGCGCGACATCGCTGGCGATCACGGCCGCACTCATCAAACCGCCCAGCATTATCGTGCGATGCTGGAATGGCAAAATCGGGGCGCAGCGATGCACCCGTACTTGGATGTGACTAGGCATAGTTATGACTTCAGTGGACGCTGAGAAATGTACGTTTGCTTGCCATCAGCAACGTTTCGGGGCCGCGTTCAGCGGTGCAATACAGCAGGTTGCGCGGATGAAAAGCCGCCGAAATCGTTGATGTAAGTGAAATCCACCCGCGCATCGGCGGGTATTACCTTCGCGGCTTTCGGCACCGGCACCTTCAACGTGCCTCCTGGCTCCACCATGCCCTCCGTCAGGGACAGTTTTTCCGCTTCGGGACCAGAGCCCATGAGCAGGACAATGTCGTTGAAGGTGACGTGATACGCCGAGGGGTTATGCACCTGTATCACGCTGCCTTGGGCGCCCCGTTCCACGGACCAGCGCAACAGCCCAGGCGCCTCCTCGGGTGTTCCAGGTAACTGCGTCGGACGAAAAAACACTTTGGTGCGGATACGAAACGCGAACTTGAAGTGATTCCGCTGGCTGTCTTCAAGCGTGGGGTCAAACTCACTGGTAGCGCCAGGCACTTCAAGTACGTTCAACCAGAACAGCGACTCTCTATCCGTCGGCAGCGGTGCCTTGGTGTAGGACAGGCGCATGGACTGACTTTTGCCGGCGTCCAGGCGAAATACCGGAGGAGACAGGACGAAAGGCACATCGCTCAGTGTCGGCGCTTCCTGCGCATCACCCGCGTCCAGCCACGCCTGGACCAGGCGGGGCGCGTGTTTGTCATCATTGGTTACTCGCACGGTGACCTCACGTCGCGGCTCGGGGTAAATCTGTCGCGTACCGTCGATAACCACTCCCGCGTGTACCGTGTGCGATGCCATCCCCAAGGCCAGGCTCAGCGCGACCCGCACCACACGACGACTCAAGATCATCAGTAAATCCTGCATCAGGTAATCCTTGAAAACGGTTGTCCTGCGCCCGACCACTGGGTCGAGCGAGGATCTCAGGCAACAAACGCAGTGGTTATCAGCCTGGCTGCATCAAGGAAAGGTGACCGAGTACTGCACGCTGCTGGTGACATTGCCCGCGCCTGCCGCTCCGCCGTTGGCGATGTAGCGTGCGTAAAACGGCAAGGTCGCCAGACCACTGGTAACGGTGGCAACGGTCGAGTTATTACCTGTGCGCAAGTCCATTGGCGTGTTGGAAGCCCCATCGAGAATTTGTACCTCTACCCGGGAGGCGGGTGTCGCCGTTGCCGTGTTACGCAGGTTGCCGGTTGCCGGGTTGATGCCAGGGCTGGTCGGTTCATAACGTACGGCGACCTTGGTACCGTCCGGGCACCCGCCCGAGCCGCCCACATACACAAAGTAGCGCTTGGCGCCTGCCGTATCGCCTGCTGCCTTGAGAGCCGAGGTTTGTACGCGGTCAAGCACTACCGGAAAGTTAGCGCCTGAGCCTGGCGAGGCCCCGGTACCGCCGCTGATGGTGCAGGTGGTGCCACTGACCGAGCCGGTGATCGTGATGGTACCGTCTGCCGCATGCGCGGAGCTGGCAGCGAAGCCGCACAAAGCGAGCACTGCAGCCGCCAGAGTTTGTTTTGTCATAATCAGTCTTTCCTCACAATTGGGGTTCGCGAAACGCAAGGTTGCGACACAGGAGAAGATCAGCTCTTGCGTCACTCCTGAGTGGAAGCCATGACGACGCCGTTCCCCTGCCCCGAGGATTTGTCTGTTACAAGATCGGTCGGACCTGTTTGGCAGGCAAAAAAAGGCTCCGTACCTTTCGATACGGAGCCTGTGCTTGAAGCGCCGGAACAGCCTGCCCGGCCTCACATGGATCAGTCGGCGGTCAATACGCCACGACGCACCTGGTCGCGCTCGATCGACTCGAACAGTGCCTTGAAGTTGCCCTCGCCAAACCCATCGTCGCCTTTGCGCTGGATGAACTCGAAGAACACCGGGCCCATCAGGGTTTCCGAGAAGATCTGCAACAGAAGACGCTTGTCACCGGCAATCGACGAGCCGTCCAGCAGGATGCCGCGCGATTGCAACTGGTCCACTGGTTCACCGTGGTTCGGCAGGCGGCCTTCGAGCATTTCGTAATACGTGTCTGGCGGCGCCGTCATGAAGCGCATGCCGATCTTCTTCAGTGCATCCCAGGTCTTGACCAAGTCGTCAGTGAGGAACGCGACGTGCTGGATACCCTCACCGTTGAACTGCATCAGGAACTCTTCGATCTGCCCGGCACCCTTGGACGACTCCTCGTTCAACGGGATACGGATCTTGCCGTCCGGCGCGCTCATGGCCTTGGAGGTCAGGCCGGTGTACTCGCCCTTGATATCGAAATAACGCGCTTCGCGGAAGTTGAACAGCTTCTCGTAGAAGTTGGCCCAATACATCATGCGCCCGCGATAGACGTTGTGGGTCAGGTGGTCGATGACCTTCAGGCCAGCGCCTACCGGGTTGCGATCAACCCCTTCGAGGTAGACGAAGTCGATGTCGTAGATCGAGTTGCCTTCGCCGAACCGGTCGATCAGGTACAACGGCGAACCGCCAATGCCTTTGATCGCCGGCAGGTTCAGCTCCATCGGGCCGGTGTCGATGTGGATCGGCTGGGCGCCCAGCTCCAGGGCACGTTTGTAGGCCTGTTGCGAGTCCTTGACGCGGAACGCCATGCCGCACACCGACGGGCCATGCTCGGCCGCGAAGTAGGACGCGAGGCTGTCGGGTTCGTTGTTGAGGATCAGGTTGATCTCGCCCTGGCGATACAGGTGCACGTTCTTGGAACGGTGGGTCGCCACTTTGGTGAAACCCATGATCTCGAAGATCGGCTCCAGCGTGCCTGGGGTGGGCGATGCAAATTCGATGAATTCAAAGCCCATCAGGCCCATTGGGTTGTCGAGTTGGTCGGTCATGTTCGGTGCCTCATCATTCTTGTGGGTAGCAATTGTTTAGTTGCAAGCAAGGATGAGGCTGGAGGGTGGCGCACAAGAAAGGCCTCGCACGCTGCGGGCGAGGAAGTCACCAAAGATGAGGGGGGAGCCAAGTAGCTTCATGGTGTCATCAGTCTCTGACGGCCGAGGCTTGCGTGAGCGCAAGTCCATATTCTTGTATGCGTAAACTGATTCTACACAGCGTAACCAGGTTTGTCCGTACTCTTATCAAATCCCCATTGCCCTGCCCCGCGCAAGGGGTTTGTTGCACAGGTAGATGCCCAACAGGATGACCGCGCCACCCGCCAGCATCGGCACCGTCAAGGCTTCGTCCAGCAGCAACGCGCCACATATCACCGCTGTCAGCGGGTTGAGGGCGATGAACACCCCGGAGCGGGTCACGCCGATTCGCCGGATGCCGTCGTAGTAACCAATATAGGCCAGGGCTGAACCCAGCACGCCCAGGTACAGCAGGCTGTACCACTGCGCCAGCTGCAGCGCGCTGAAACCTTGCAGCGTCAGCCGACCGGTGGTGAGGGTGGCAAGGGTCAACATCAGCGTACCCCACAGCACCGACCAAGTGACGGTTTGCACCGGCCCCAACGTCTGGTTGAGCTCCCGGGACAGCAGCGAATAGGCCCCCCAGGCCATTACGCAGCCCAGGATCAACAGGTCACCGATCCAAGCGTTGCGGGCCCCCTGCATGAGGTTGGGATTGCGGCTCACGATCACCACAGCCGCCCCCAGCAGGCACAGCCCGATACCCAGCCACTTGGCCCGGCCCAGGCGCTCCTTGAACAACAACCAGGACGCCAGGCCGATCACTGCCGGGTTCAATGCCACGATCAACGACGCCCGCGACGCATTGATGTAGTGAAGGCCATAGAAAAAACACAGATTGTAGAAAAAGATGCCGCATAGGCCCAGCAGTACCAGCCGCGCCATTTGCCCTGTAGTTGGGCGCGCCAGTGGGATGCGCGCGCAGGCCAGGAACAGCAGCAACGCGAGGCTGGCCAGGATAAACCGCAGGCAGGCCGCGAGCAGCGGGTCCACGTGATCGGCCAGAAAGCGCCCGGCGACGAAGGTCCCGCCCCAGATCATGGTGACAGCGGCCAGCTTCAGGTAAGTGAGGCCTTCGCGGGCATGCATAAGAATGTGCTCAACGTGAGAAAGGATGGGACTATTCTTTTACTAATGATCTGTCATCGTAAAACAAGGCTTTACTCATGACCCTGACCCAGCTGGAAATCTTCTCCCTGGTCGCCGAACTCCGAGGCTTCACCAGTGCGGCGCATCGCCTGGGCATCAGCCAATCGGCGGTGTCCCATGCGATCAAGGCCCTGGAGCAGGAACTGGGGGTAGAGTTGTTTCGCCGGCACCAGACCCTGGTGGAACTGAGCGATATCGGCGCGCAGTTACTTGGGCGCGCACGGGGCATGCTGGGCCTGGCCAACACCTTGCAGCAGGAAGCCGCCGATGCCCGCGGGATGAAGCGCGGGACATTGCGTATAGGGTCGTTCGGCCCCACCGCTTCGAACCGTTTGCTACCGACCATTCTCAGCCACTTTCGAAGGGACTATCCGGGTATCGAGGTGCATGTAGACGAAGGGCCGGACCGGCAGGTCATTCAATGGCTGGATCAGCGCCGGGTGGATGTGGGCTTCGTGGTACTGGAGCAGGAACGCTTCGACACCGTGGCCCTGCTCGAAGACCAACTGGTGGCGCTGATACCGGTCGGCCATGCCTTGGCGGCAAGCATGGCGGTACCTTTGAAAGCGTTGTGCGATGACCCGTTCATCCTGACCGAGGCAGGCTCAGCAGAGCTGGTCACGCGTTTGTTTGGTGACGCGCAGTTGCAACCTAAAGTGCGTTATCGCTGCACTCAGCTACTCACTACCCTGGAAGCTGTCAGCCGCGGCGACGGCCTGAGTATCGTGGCCCAGGGCTCACTGCCGGCCGATGCCGACCAGCGCTACGTTGCCCGCCCGTTGTCGCCGGGCGTACCGCGCCGCATAGGCCTGGCGGTGCTGGATCGCCGCCAGGCCTCTCCCGCAACCCTGGCGTTTATCGCACTGGCGCAAACGCTGTACCCTGATCCCGGGGCTCACCGGTAACTCAGGGTAAACGAGGCCAGGCCGTTGGCGGTCCCAGGCTTGATGGTCGACGCGGTCTGAACGTAACGGGCGGTCAAGGGAATCGTCAGGGTGCCGTTGCCCGTGTTTGCGACCTGCCATTGGTTCGGGTTGCCCACGCCGGAGGAATCGGGCCCATAGCTTACCAACCGATCGCCATTGAGCAATTGCAGGGCGACGCCACGGGCGTGCGAGTTGCGGGTCAAGGACAACTGGTTACTGCGGTTGCCGGGTTCCGTCTGGTCAGTCACGGTGATCCATACATCCAGGATGCCGCCGGTGCCGCCGGCACAGTCCAGGGTTATGTCGCGACTAACGCTGCCGGCGCTGCTGCCGACTCCCTTGAAATCACGGCTGGGCACCTGCCCCAGCGGCATTGCAAGCGACGGCGTGGGCACCCGGCAAGTTGGCTTTTGCGGCGGCAATATCACCGTATCGGCAAAGTTGACCGAGGCAGCGCCGGGGCTTTCGATATTGACATTGGTCAGCATATACCTGGCGACTGTGTTCCCAGGGATGGTGCCCGAGGTGATCGGGCCCGTCGCCACCAGATACACGCGCCCTTGCAGGCCCCAGCCATTGGGTTTGTTGTGCTTGGTGTCCAACAGCGTGACGCCGGTGTGGGTGATGACCTTCAAATGCTGGGACGGATCCCCGGCCATCATGACGAACCCGACGCCAGGGTAGCTGGTCGCATAGACGGGCAACGTCAGCCCATTTGCGTTGAACGTCATGCCGGTCGCCGGCGAATTGACCACGCTGAGGTTGGCCGACACCGGCTGCGACAATGGCCAGTCGGTGTAGCGGCACCGCATGACAAAGCCATTGCCGGCGAAGTCATAGCCACTTGGGTAGCCAATCGCCTCGCCCACCTGCAGGTTGTCAGGCAGGGTGATGGGCGGGACGAACAGCGTCACCGGGGCTTGGGGGGTACAGACGCCCGCATTGAAATGCGCCTGTGCGTCCATCGCGACTGCGCAAATACTCAAGCACACGCCAATCTGTAAAAACCTGAACATAAATTGCCGGACACCGTTCATATCGCCAAATCCTTCGTGTGCCCCAAAGACACTGTGTGCGTACGCGTCATGCCATGGTCATCCAGGGTGGTAAATCGCAGCGCGACCGTACCCTGCCCCCACGGCGCCGGGCCCTCCAGCACGATGCGGGCAACCGAGCGCGGCAACAGCATCGGCGGGGCCTCACTGTGGTACTCGACGCCATCGACGGTCAGCAACACGCTGGAAAGCGTCACATGAAAGGCACTGGGATTGCGCACCTGCAGGACCGGGCCGTCGCCTGCCAGGCGCCACTGCAACGTATCCACCGCCTGCTGCGCTTGGCCTGGCAACGCGTCCGGGCGCAGGAAGAGCTTGATCCGTGTGCGAAAGGCAAATTGCAGCTGGTTGCCGGTGTCGACAGACGGGCGGATCCCCAGCACATTCAGCCAGTACACCAACTCCTGAGGCACGGCCATGGCCTTGTCTTGGGTCGCGTGGTACATCACCCGCAATGCGCGGTGCTTGCCGGCATCCAGGCGCAGGATCGGCGGGGTCACCGTAAAGGGCACATCACTGGACTCGGGCGCGACCTGCGGGTCCCCCGCATCGATCCACACCTGGGCCAATCGCGGGCCGTCGGCCTCATTGTGCAGGTTGACCGTTACCCCAGCGGCGCTGGCCGGGTAAATGATGCGCGTGCGGTCAATGACGATTTCCCCATGGGCCAATACTGTCTGCACCGCCAGGGCCAGGCCAAGCAGCACGCGGAGCAATCGATGAGTCATCAACTGCGCTCCTCGTCCGCATCACCATGGTCGGCACATTGACTGACCAACTGGTCCGCGCTTTCCTGGCGTTGCTCGGGCCTGCGCGGCGGCAAACGGTAATGGATGAAGCACTGGTCAGCCGCCCCTGCATTCCAGCGCACCGTCAACCGCCCCTGGTCGGCAACCCCGCGCACAAAAGCCTTGCCAGCCTGGCCGATCACGCCGATTTCGACGCCGCGCTCGTCAAACACTTGCGCGGCAAATGGCAACGGCTTGCCACCCATATGAGTGGCCTTGATCACCACGGCACGGCCACTGACGGTCTCGAACCTGACCAGTGAGACGGCTCCCAGCGTCGGCACCACGGCGTGACTCGATTCCTTGAGTTCGACATCCATGGGCATGCCCTCGGGGTCGATATCTACTTCATTGCGCTGATAAGCCCTGAGGGCTGGCAGCACCGCATAACCCTGCTTATCGATACGCGCCCCGCTGCTGCCGAGCCGGGCACCTTGTGCATCCGGCGCATACACCAGTGCCGAGGCTTCACCGAGGTTTTGCGCGAAAGTCACGCCACCCTCGTGGGCTATCAGCCCGCCATCGGCACTCATGGATAGTTGCGAACTGTCGCGGGCCTGGGCATAGCCGGCCCGCAGGCTTGCAGCCCGGCTGCGATAGCCCGCGTAGGCATTGAAGCTGGAGCCTTGCTGGTGGCCCGTGCCACGGCTGCCAGTCAGCCCGTAGCTGGCTTCACCGGTGTCACCCAGCAAACCATTGATTCCCACCTGATGCTGGCTGCCGCGTGAATCGCCAGCATCGTGCGACAGGCTGCTGCTCAGGGTTGGCGCACGCGTTCCTGCGCCCAATGGCATGGACAGTGTCAGAACCAGGTGATTATCCACGCGCCCGGCTTGCGCCGACCGGCCAAAAAAGATTTCGTCGCTGCGCTCGTGATCGTTCAATTGATGGGTTTCACTGACACGCGAGCGCTGCGCCGAAAGGTTCCAGTTGAGTGACTTCCAATTAGCCGCATAACTGAGGGTGAAGGATGTCTGGCGCCCTTGGCGGCCCGCCCAGTAGTCGATGGAGCTGCCATACAGGCTCAGCGAGCCTGCGCCCAACTGCTGGCTGATTGTCAGGTCGAGGCGGCTTTTCTGCCTCGCGTAACTGTTGATACTCCCGCCTTGGCGGGCCAGTTCCCGCACATTGAGCGCATCAGGCAGGTTCAGGTACCCGTCCGTGGAGAAACGATAGGCGCCCAGCGCAAAGTGCGTTCCCGAGAACGGCAGGTTCTTGTTATAAGCCAGGCCCCAGCTTTGCCCGCCGACTACGCCCAGCCCCAGAACTTGGGTGCGCGAGTGGGTGTTGTCGAGGGAGAACGCGCCAATCGGAGTACTCATCGCCAGGCCGGCTTTGGCCTGGCCGTAGCCTGGGGAAAGCGTACTGCCACCATAGGCGCTCAGACGATCGCCCAGGCCATGCTGCAGCGTACCCTGCAAGATCAGCGGGCTGGCATCGCTGACGCCGTATTGCTGCAACTGCCCCAAGGTCACGCTGTAGTGGCTGGCACCGTCACGCAGCAGGTAAGGCACCACGGCGTAAGGCACCACGAAGCTGCTGCGCCGGCCGTCGACCTCGGTGACGCTGACGTGCAGGTCGCCGCCGTACCCGGTGGGGTACAGGTCATCGATGACAAACGGCCCCGGGGCCACTGTGGTTTCGTAGAGGGTGTAGCCGTTCTGGCGCACTGTCACCGTTGCATTGCTGTCGGCAATGCCTCGCACCTGAGGCGCATAGCCTTGTTGCGACTGGGCAAGCATGCGGTCATCGGTGGCCAGGGTGATGCCGCGTACACGCACACCGTCGAGGATCTGGCCACTGCTGAAGCTGTCGCCGACGGTCAGTTGTGAACGCCAGGCGCCAAGGGACCGTTGCAGGTAGGTGGCGGTGTGTTGATAACGCGCCAGGCCGCTACCGGATGCCCACGCCTGCCCACCCTGATGGCGCAGTCGCCAGTCGCCCAGGTTGAGGCCGCCGTTGAGGCCCAGGTAGCCACGATCCTCACCGGCGCCCGCTGTCGCCGTCGCGGCACTGAAGTTGTAGTTGAGCAGCGCGGCTTCAATGCCATTGTCCCATTCAGACGGGTCAATGGAGCCGCGCGCGGAACGGTTGATATAGATCTGCGGGATGCTGACATCCAGGGTCAGGGTCTCGATATCGACGCGGCTGCTGGCCATGGGTATCCACTCGGCAAAATCCCGGCAGGCATGCTCGGTGTTATCCGTCGGCGCCTGCACAGAAACCCCCAGTTGGCCAAGCTCGGCAGCGTTCAGGCACGGCTGGGCGTCGTCCTGTCCGGCAAGGGGGGCGAAGGTGATCTCGCGGCGCCCAATCGATTGCCCGTTGAGCATCACATCTACGCGGTAAACACCTGGCGCCAACACGTTGCTGGTATTGAAGCGTGAGATATCTGCCGAAGAGGACAGGCCGCTGGCGAACGCCTCGATGTCAAACACCAGTGGCGCGGCTTCTGCCGACATCAATAAGGTACTGAGCAGGCCCAGCCACAGCAGTAAGTTGGGGTTGGCAAACAGCCAGGCCGTAAAGCGGTGAACGGGTATTTGCAATAAGGCATACATGATCAGAACTTCAGGGGAGCACGCTGCGGCACGGAGAATGCGCCGTAATCATTGATGTATTTGAAATGCACCTGGGCGTCGGCGGGTATTGCTTGCGCGACATCCTTGACGGGCAGCTTCAGGCTGCCGCCGGGGGGCACCATGCCCTCTCCCGCCGGTAACAGGCGAGCACCCGGGCCCGAGCCCATGGCCAAGGCAACCTCATTGAAGGTCACGTGATAAGCCGATGGGTTGTGCACTTCCAGTAGCGGCCCCTGGGCACTCCGGTGCAGGGTCCAGCGTAAGTGGGTGGGCGCCTCGTCCGCGGAGCCCGGCAATTGGGCCGGGCGGAAAAACACTTTGGTGCGGATACGAAAAGCGAACTGCAGGTGGTTCGAAGGGGCCTCTTGCGGGCTGCCCGGTGCCACGTTGACCTTGGGCGGTATCTCCAGGGCGTTGAGCCAGAACAACGATTCGCGGTCATCCGGCAGTGGGTCCTGGGTATACACCAGTCGCACTACCTGGCTTTTGCCCGCGTCCATGCGAAACACAGGCGGCGACAGGCTGAACGGCACGTCGCTGCCGGTGGGGTCTTGCGCCGGGTCGCCCTGGTCCAGCCACACCTGGACCAGGCGCGGCGCTCGCTGATCGTCATTGGTCAGGCGCAGCGTGATTTCTCGACGCTGCTGCGGATAGATGTGCCGCGTGCCGTCGATCACTACGCCGGCGTGAGCGGCGGACAGCAACCCGACACTGGTCAGCAGTGCGCTCAGCAGGGGGGTCACTAGCAATGTCCGGGCAAGCATTTCGTCTGTCCTTGCCTGGCGCACGGCCAGGCAACGGGGCCTCGATCAGGGGAACGTCACCGAATACAGCACTTGCGTACTGACCGGGCCTGGCGTAGCAGTGCCCGTGGCAATGTATTGGGCAGCAAAGGGCAGCGACACCTCGCCGCTTGCCGGGACTTTCGCGGGGCTGGAGTTCTGGCCCAGGCGCAAATCCATGGGCTGGTGGGTGACGCCATCCACAAGTTGCACCTCAACGAGGGTGGCAGGCGTCGGCTTGGCGGGTGCCTGGTTGACCAGGTTACCGGTCGCCGGATTGATCGCGGGGCTGCTGCTCTCATACATCACGGCGACGGTCGTATCCTTCGGGCAGGAACCGACATGGATGTAATAGGGTTTCGCCCCGGCAGTCTGGCCGGGCGCCTTGAGCGCGCTGGCCTGGACCTTGTTGAGTGGCACCGAAAAGTCCGGGCTGGTGCCGGGCGCAGAGCCCGTGCCACCGCTGATGCTGCAAGTGGTGCCGGTGATTTCACCGATCAAGGTGATCTTGCCGTCTGCGGCGACAACAGGCAAAGCGGCAACGCCGGTGACCGCCAGAAATACAACGGCCAATGCGATAGTTTTCATTACAGATACTTCCTCGTGAATGTCAGTGAAAGAGTTGCAAGCCATGACTCATCAATCGAAGGGCGAGACGCGGCCCTCCCGCCAAAATTGGGCTGAGCGGCTAAGAAAGAGGCTGTAGGGATTAAGGGCTACCGAGTCTCTTACGTTTTGCAATGAAGTTTATGTTGCCAAGTTGAAGTGCCCGCCACAACTGACCGAACGGCTAGGTCAGTAGGCGTTAAACAAGTGAGCAGCCCCGTGCAATGCCATCTATCATCGGCAGAGCCCACTCTCTTTTTCACGATTGACTGCTCCCATGCCCCTGACCGTCAAAGGCCCACGAAGCCGAGCCGCACGCTATTTCATCAGCACCCTGTGCGGGCTGCTGCCCATTCTGTTGGGGGTGGTAATTCTTTACTGGCAAGCCGAACGCACGCTCGAGCAAAGCACAGCGCAAACCGCTCAAGAAGCGGTGCGCCAGTTCGACCTGATGCTGGACAATACCGCCATCGCTGCCCAAGCTTTGCTGCCGCTGGCCGGTAAACCTTGTGACAGCGTCGCCAAGTTGGCGCTACGTGAACAAGTCACGCGCCGGCCGTTTGTGCGGGCCACGACGCTGTCCTGGCAGAAAAACATCTATTGCAGTTCGTTGTTTGGCGGTCGCTACCAATCGCCAGTCAACCCGGACGACTATGTCGATGGGCGCCTGTGGTTGATGAATGGCAACCCCGTTACACCCGATACCGCGCTATTGGTGTATCGCCTGGTGGAAGGCGATCAAGGCGCGTTTGCCTCGGTTGACGGTTACCACCTCACCAACGCCTTGCGCCTGATCAGCCGTTACGCGCACTTGGTATTGCACGTCGGCCCGAACTGGCTGGATGCCGACGGCAAGGTGCATCAAGGCGCGCTGCCGGTATTTGCCGTGGCGCCACAACGCCTGGCTTCCGAGCGCTATCAATACAGTGTCGAGGCCGGGATGCCCGAGGGTGAAGTCTGGCGCTACATGCAGGCGCGGTATCCAGCGCTGTTCAGCCTGGTGGTGTTCTTCGGGATATTGGCGGGGCTGCTCGCTCACTGGCTGCAAAAACGCTCGTCCGCGCCGACCCACGAGTTACAACGCGCCTTGGGAGCCAATGAGTTCATCCCGTATTTCCAACCGGTGGTACGGGGTGACACACGCCAATGGGCCGGCTGTGAGGTCCTGATGCGCTGGAAGCATCCCAAAGAAGGCCTGGTGCGCCCGGACCTGTTTATTCCCCTGGCCGAAGACTCTGGCCTGATCGTGCCGATGACCCGTGCCCTGCTGCGCCAGACCGCCGTGCAATTGGCGCCCCATGCCGCACGCTTCAGCCCTGGCTTTCATATCGGCGTGAACATCACAGCCCGCCATTGCCAGGACATGGCGCTGGTGCAGGACTGCCGGGAATTCCTCGCCGCGTTCCCACCCGGCCAGGTCACCCTGGTGCTGGAGTTGACCGAGCGGGAACTGATCGAACCCACCGAGACCACCCGCAGCCTGTTCGAGGCGCTGCATCAAATGGGGGTCATGATCGCCATTGATGACTTCGGCACCGGCCACTCCAGCTTGGGATATTTGCGCAATTTCAATGTCGACTACTTGAAGATCGATCAAAGCTTTGTCGCCATGATCGGTGCGGATGCGCTGTCGCGGCATATTCTAGACAGCATCATAGAGTTGTCGGTCAAGCTGGATCTAGGCATTGTTGCCGAAGGCGTGGAAACAGCCCAACAGTGTGAATACCTCGTTGCCCAGGGCGTGGATTTCCTACAGGGTTACCTGTTTGGTCGACCATTACCCTGCGATGAATTCATTAAGTCGTTGGGTATCGTTGAATAGCCGTGTACCACCTACCATGAAAGATTGGTCTTTCTTTAAAAGACATGATTTACTCGAGATGAATTAACTACTACAATTTTTTCTGCCTGTGCAGAACTCGCAGAAGGGTCTTTTTCGTTGACGTGGCTTAACGTTCTTGGCTTATAGCTTTGTCTGCAGTTGATATCAGCAACTACATTATTGGAGTATATATTTTGTCCAGACTCGCCGAATTTCGCGCAGCAGAAAAAGCCCTTCAAGAGCAGCTTGCCCAGCTGGAATCCTTGAAGAACGACGCTGGCCTGAAGAAAGAAATCGAATTCGAAGAAAAGCTCAAGACGCTGATGGGCAAATACGACAAAAGCCTGCGCGATGTGATCGCCATCCTCGATCCAGCGCCACGCAAAGGCGGCGCACCGGCCGCCGCGGCGCCAAAACAGCGCCGCGCACGGGTGGTCAAGGTTTACCACAACCCGCACACCGGCGAGCTGATCGAGACCAAAGGTGGCAACCACCGCGGCCTCAAAGCCTGGAAAGAGCAGTACGGCGCCGCCACTGTAGACTCCTGGCTTCGTGGCTGAAACATGTACTAAAAAATAGCCCCGCATACGCGGGGCTTTTTTTGCTCTAACGGTTCGGAATCGAACTTAACTCAGGGTTCGTATTGTTCAAATTCGCTCAGCTTGAACCTGTCAAAGTTTCAGACTGTTGCGCACCAGACTGACTTCCTCCTTGCTCGCCTCGTACGCTTGCGCCTGGCCTGCGTATGAAAAAACATAGGCTTTGTCGACATCCAGCGCACCGACTAATGTTTGCGACAATACGTGTCGACCGTTCTCGGTAATCACACAGGTAGTTTCCAGCGCATCAAGACGACTCAATGTCGTGGGGTGCATTTTGCTGCACACGCTTTGATAACCACCACGGGCAAAGTCTTTCTGGATCGACTTGCGCATCTCCAGCAACACGCCGGGAAGATTAACTTTATGGCCGGCCTCAATCGGCGTTCCGGTCAACTCCATCACCATCAACGTGGCGCCATTTTCATCATTCTTGATCGCTCGCTGCCGGGACACTGCTTGGGGTTTGGCAAGGAGCTCGCCGTCAGGCACTACTTCCTCGACCTGCCAACCGCTGGGCCAATGGACTTCCGGCTCGGCGGCCAGCACAAACGGGCTGCCCAACAACACGCACACAGCACTCAACAGTGGCCTACGAAACTCGATCATTGCAAAAACACCCAAGGTTCCAGCGGCAAAGTGTGCGGCCCGGCACGCGCTGACTGCAAGGGTTGGGCGCGCTTTTTCATTTGGCGCACCCGGTGCGGCTTGCGTATCATGGCCCGCCTGCATGGACGCAGGCCGCAAGCCAATGGACCGCTCATCTCACATTTTTTCTGGAGGGCCCATGAGCCTGCACGAATTGAACACCTTCCCGGGCGTCACTGCCCAACCCGACAGCGCCACGGCGAACTTTGTGTTCAACCACACCATGTTGCGGGTCAAGGACATCACCAAGTCGCTGGATTTCTACACGCGCATCCTGGGTTTCTCCCTGGTCGAGAAACGTGACTTCCCGGAAGCCGAATTCAGCCTGTACTTCCTGGCCCTGGTGGACAAGGCCCAGATCCCGGCCGACGCGGCCGAGCGCACTCAGTGGATGAAGTCGATTCCGGGCATTCTCGAACTGACCCACAACCACGGCACCGAAAACGATGCCGACTTTGCCTACCACAACGGCAACACCGACCCGCGTGGTTTTGGCCATATCTGCATCTCGGTGCCGGACATTGTCGCGGCGTGCGAACGTTTCGAAGCCTTGGGTTGCGACTTCCAGAAACGCCTGACGGATGGCCGTATGAAGAGCCTCGCGTTCATCAAAGACCCGGATGCTTATTGGGTGGAGATCATCCAGCCGGCGCCGATGTAATAAGCACTGCGTGACGGGGAGCGTCACCGGATGCATTCCCATGCGGAGCGTGGGAACGAGAATCCCGCGCCGGGCGTGGGAACGAGAAAAACCCCATGATCGCTCATGGGGTTTTTTATTTGCAGCTCAGGATTACGCCGGAGCAGAGGTGCGGATCAAGTGATCGAACGCGCTCAACGAAGCCTTGGCGCCCTCGCCTACTGCTATCACGATCTGCTTGTACGGCACAGTCGTTACGTCTCCGGCGGCGAACACGCCAGGCAGTGAAGTCTCGCCACGGGAATCGACAATGATCTCGCCACGCGGCGACAGCTCTACGCTGCCTTTGAGCCAGTCGGTGTTGGGCAGCAAGCCAATCTGCACAAAGATGCCTTCCAGGTCGATGGTCTTGAACTCACCAGTGTCGCGGTCCTTGTAGGCAAGGCCGGTGACTTTCTGGCCATCGCCTTTGACTTCACTGGTCAGCGCGCTGGTGATTACATCCACGTTCGGCAGGCTGTAGAGCTTGCGTTGCAACACGGCATCGGCGCGCAGCTTGCTGTCGAATTCAAGCAAGGTGACATGGCTGACGATACCGGCCAGGTCAATGGCCGCTTCTACGCCGGAGTTACCGCCGCCGATCACCGCCACACGCTTGCCCTTGAACAGCGGGCCATCGCAATGCGGGCAGAAGCACACGCCCTTGGCCTTGTATTCCTGCTCGCCGGGCACACCCATCTCTCTCCAGCGCGCGCCTGTGGCCAAGATCACGGTCTTGGACTTGAGGGTCGCACCGCTTTCGAAGCGAATTTCGTGCAGCTCACCGGCATTTTTTGCCGGAATCAAGCTACTGGCGCGTTGCAGGTTCATGATATCCACGTCGTACTGACGCACATGGGCTTCCAGTGCGCTGGCCAGTTTCGGCCCTTCGGTTTCCTGTACCGAGATAAAGTTTTCGATGGACATGGTGTCCAGCACCTGGCCACCAAAGCGTTCAGCCGCCACACCGGTACGAATACCTTTACGTGCCGCATAGATGGCAGCCGAAGACCCGGCCGGGCCACCGCCAACTACCAGGACGTCGAAGGCATCCTTAGCGCTGATTTTCTCCGCGGCTTTCTCGATACCGCTGGTGTCGAGCTTGGCGAGGATTTCTTCCAGGCCCATACGGCCTTGGCCAAAGTTGACCCCGTTCAAGTAGACACTCGGGACCGCCATGATCTGGCGCTCATCGACTTCAGCCTGGAACAGCGCGCCATCAATCGCAACGTGGCGGATGTTCGGGTTCAGCACGGCCATCAGGTTCAGCGCCTGGACCACGTCCGGGCAGTTCTGGCACGACAGCGAGAAGTAAGTCTCGAAGCTGAACTCGCCTTTGAGGGCGCGGATCTGTTCAATCACTTCGACACTGGCCTTCGACGGGTGGCCACCGACTTGCAGCAGGGCCAGCACCAGCGAAGTAAATTCATGGCCCATGGGGATACCGGCGAAACGCAGGCTGATCTCGGCACCCGGGCGGTTGATGGAGAACGATGGCTTGCGCGCATCATTGCCATTGGTGTTCAGAGTAATCAGCGTGGAGAGGCTGGTTACGTCCTGCAAAAGAGCAAGCATTTCCTGGGATTTCGCACCGTCGTCGAGGGAGGCGACGATCTCGATCGGCTGGGTGACCCGTTCCAGGTATGACTTCAACTGAGCTTTAAGATTGGCGTCCAACATACGGGCGATTTCCTGTTCATTCGGTTTATTGCAGACAAAAAAACGCCCGAGCGAATCTCGCCCGGGCGTTTTGAGGGCGGATGCAGCTTACTTAAGTGCGGATACCCGCCCTTGATACGCGTTCACAGACTTAGATCTTGCCGACCAGGTCCAGAGACGGTGCCAGAGTGGCCTCGCCTTCTTTCCACTTGGCTGGGCATACTTCACCCGGGTGGGCGGCAACGTACTGAGCAGCCTTGATCTTGCGCAGCAGCTCGGAAGCGTCACGGCCTACACCACCGTCGTTCAGTTCAACGATCTTGATCTGACCTTCTGGGTTGATCACGAAGGTGCCGCGGTCTGCCAGGCCAGCTTCTTCGATCAGTACGTCGAAGTTGCGGGAGATGGTCAGGGTTGGGTCGCCGATCATGGTGTACTGGATTTTGCCGATGGCTGGCGAAGTGTTGTGCCAGGCAGCGTGGGCGAAGTGGGTGTCGGTGGAAACGCTGTAGATTTCGACGCCCAGCTTCTGGAATTCGGCGTAGTTGTCAGCCAGGTCTTCCAGTTCGGTCGGGCAGACGAAGGTGAAATCGGCTGGGTAGAAGAAGACAACCGACCACTTGCCTTTCAGGTCAGCGTCGGTCACATCGACGAAGCTGCCGTTTTTGAAAGCGGTGGCTTTAAACGGTTTTACTTGGCTGTTGATGATAGGCATCGTTGACTCTCCGTCAGGGGTTAAGAAGTTGATGAGGTGAATCCTACCGGCTCTCTCGGTCGATGGCTCATTGGCAAACCTGATGCTGACGATTGGGTTTCTCTATCAGGTGACGCTATTAATAGAAAAAATCTCAAATCAGCGGTTGGGTTGCCAGGGTCATGCCTAGAAACGGCGTCGCTTCAACATAGCGCATCGCAGATTTCATGTCGTTCCAGCCGACGTAACTCATCAGCGACTTCAAATCCCAACCACTTCGATGCGCCCAAGTGGCGAAACCCCGACGCAGGGAGTGGCTGGTATATTGATCGGCGGGGATGCCTGCGCGCTCAAGGGCCTGGCGCAATAACGGGATCACACTGTTGGGGTGCAAGCCCTCCTCACCCAGGTTGCCCCAACGGTCAATGCCGCGAAACACCGGGCCGCGAACCAAAGCCGAGGCGCTGAGCCACTCGCTATAAGCCTGCACCGGGCACAGCCGCAGCAACGCTGGGGTCTGGTAGGTTTTGCCGAGGTTTTCACGATCACTTTTGCTGCGTGGCAAGTACAGGCTGATGCCTGCGCCTGGCACGGCCTGCACGTGCTCAATGCTTAATCGGCACAGCTCATCACTGCGAAAGCCGCGCCAGAAGCCCAGCAGAATCAGCGCAGCGTCGCGCTTGGCCCGCAGCAAGCGCGGCTGGTCGTGACGCTCGCTGGCCTGTTTGGCTTCAATGTCCAGGGCAGCGATTACTTGCTCCAACTGCGTGAGCTGCAAAGGCTCGGCCTGCCGCTCCCGCGCCGGGTGCACAGCGCGAATGCCCTTGAGCACCTTGCGTACCACCGGCGCCTTCGTCGGGTCGGCAAACCCTTGGCTGGTATGCCATTGCGCCAAGGCCGAGAGCCGCAGTTTCAAGGTGTTGACGGCCAATACCCCGGCATGCGCCACGAGGTAGCGCGCCACACTCTCGCTGGTGGCCGGCAGGAACCCTCCCCAACTGACTTCGAAATGCTCGATGGCCGCGCGGTAGCTGCGGCGCGTGTTGTCGCGAGTGGCGGCGTTGAGATATCGGTCGAGGTCGCTCATAGGCGTGTTTTCGTACTGCTGAAGGGGTGGATGGCTGATGAAAATGCTTATGACACGGGATAATACGCCAATATCCCATCTGTTAAATCATGAATTTCAACCAGTTTTCAATCATGATATAGTATGTATATACATACTATGTACCACAGTACTAAATCGACGGAGACCCCATGGCTCGCGGCGGCATAAACAAAGCAGTAGTGCAAACGGCACGCCTGGCGATCCTCGCCCGTGGCGAAAACCCCAGCATCGATGCGGTGCGTATCGAAATGGGCAATACCGGCTCGAAAACCACCATTCATCGCTATTTGAAAGAGCTGGACGAAAGCGAGACGCGCCAGACCATCACCCAAGCACCGATTGATGATGAGCTGGGCGAGCTAGTTGCACGCCTGTCCCAACGCCTGAAAGAGAAGGCCCAAGAGCCGATCGACCTGGCCCTGGCGCAATTCGAGCAACAAAAAGCCGCCCTGCTCGCCCAGGTAGAAACCCTGGAAGAAGCGCATACCCAACTCAAACAGCAATTTGATATCCAGGCCGCTGCCCTCGCTGAAGAAAGCGCGGCGCTGCAAACCGCCAGCACCAGCCTGCAGACCGAGCAAACCCGTAACGCCGGGCTGAGCCAGGCGTGCAGCGACTACGAGCTAAGGCTCAACGACAAAGACGAGCAGATTCGCTCACTGGAAGAAAAACACCTGCACGCCCGCGATGCGCTTGAGCATTACCGCACTGCCATCAAGGAGCAGCGCGAGCAGGAACAGCGTCGCCATGAGGGCCAATTGCAACAGGTACAGGCCGAATTGCGTCAGGCGCAGCAAAGCGCACTGGTGCGCCAGGACGAAATCACCCAACTGCATCGCGACAACGAGCGCCTGCTGAGTGAGCAGCGAGTGACAACCAAGGAATTGAATACGCTGCAGGAGCAAGCTCGCCAGGACCAGGCGCTACAGCTGAAACTCAAGGAGCAGCTCAGCCAGATCGACAGCGAGCGCACCCTGCTCCAGGAGCGCCTACGGGTTGCCGTGCTGGACAGCCAATCGCGCCAAGCGTCACTGCTGGAGTATCAGCAGCACAACAAGGCGCTTGAGCTGGACCTGGTCAAGGCCCAGGCAAGCATCGAAGCCCTGCGCCTGGCGACCGTCGTTGCAACGGCGCCAGAGGCAGCAGAGCCAACCTGATCAGTCCGCTACAGGCGTGCGCATGGTGACGAATTCTTCCGCCGCCGTAGGATGCACGCCGATAGTTTCATCGAAATGCTGCTTGGTCGCGCCCGCCTTGAGCGCGATCGCCAGCCCTTGCACGATCTCACCCGCATCCGGACCGACCATGTGGCAACCCAGTACTTTGTCGGTGTCGGCGTCGACCACCAGCTTCATCAAGGTCTTTTCCTGGCAATCGGTCAGGGTCAGCTTCATCGGCCGGAACCGGCTTTCAAAGATCTGCACGTTGTGGCCATTTTTGCGTGCATCCTCTTCTGTCAGGCCGACTGTGCCGATATTCGGCAGGCTGAATACCGCCGTCGCGATATTGGCGTAATCCACCGGGCGGTATTGCTCGGGCTTGAACAACCGCCGCGCCACGGCCATGCCTTCAGCCAGGGCCACCGGCGTCAGTTGCACACGACCAATCACATCGCCAATCGCCAGGATCGACGGCTCGGCGGTCTGATAGAGATCATCCACCGCGACGAAACCGCGTTCGTCCAGTTTGACCCCGGTATTTTCCAGGCCCAGGTTATCCAGCATTGGACGGCGGCCAGTGGCGTAGAACACGCAATCGGCTTCCAGCACGCGGCCATCCTTCAAAGTGGCCTTGAGGCTGCCGTCGGCCTGTTTGTCGATGCGCTCGATGTCTGCATTGAACTGCAAGTCCAGGCCGCGCTTGGTCAGCTCTTCTTGCAGGTGTTTGCGCACCGAACCGTCAAAGCCGCGCAAGAACAAGTCACCGCGATACAGCAATGAGGTTTGCGCGCCCAAGCCGTGGAAGATGCCCGCGAACTCAACGGCGATATAACCACCACCCACTACCAGCACGCGCTTGGGCAGCTCTTTAAGGAAGAACGCCTCGTTCGAGCCAATGGCGTGCTCGCGCCCTGGAATCTCAGGGATCTGCGGCCAGCCGCCGGTGGCGATCAGGATGTGCCTGGCAGTGAAACGCTCACCGTTGATCTCCACCTGATGGGCATCGACCAGGCGTGCATGTCCTTCATGCAGGGTCACGCCGCTGTTTACCAACAGGTTGCGATAGATACCGTTGAGGCGGTTGATCTCACGATCCTTGTTGGCGATCAGGGTCGCCCAATCAAAGTTCGCCTCGCCCAGGGACCAGCCAAAGCCGCTGGCCTGTTCAAAATCTTCGGCAAAATGCGCGCCGTACACCAACAGCTTCTTTGGCACGCAGCCGACGTTCACACAGGTGCCGCCCAGGTAGCGGCTCTCGGCCACAGCCACCTTGGCGCCAAAGCCCGCGGCAAAGCGCGCCGCGCGAACACCGCCGGAACCGGCGCCAATTACATACAGGTCAAAATCGTAGGCCATTTCACTCTCCTCGGCAGTACACCAGCATACCGACTTACATGGGGCTGAAAAACGAAAAAGCCACCCGAAGGTGGCTTTCGCTTAAAACGTGCCGGCAAGCGTGGATCAGTAAGCCTTGCCCGTCTTGTAGAAATGCTCGTAGCAGAAGTTGGTCGCTTCGATGTAGCCCTCAGCGCCGCCGCAGTCGAAACGCTGGCCCTTGAACTTGTAGGCAATCACGCAGCCGTCTTTGGCTTGCTTGAGCAGAGCGTCGGTGATCTGGATCTCGCCACCCTTGCCTGGCTCGGTTTCTTCGATCAGCTTGAAGATGTCCGGCGTGAGGATGTAACGACCGATGATCGCCAGGTTCGATGGCGCGTCTTCCGGCGCTGGCTTCTCGACCATGTCGCGTACGCGGATCAGGCCATCGCCAATATCGTCACCGGCGATAACACCGTACTTATTGGTTTCGGTTGGGTTGACTTCCATCACCGCAACGATGGTGCAACGGTATTTCTGGTAGAGCTTGACCATCTGGGTCAGCACACCGTCGCCTTCCAGGTTGACGCACAAGTCGTCCGCCAGGACCACGGCAAAGGGTTCGTCACCAATCAGCGGGCGACCGGTAAGGATGGCATGGCCGAGACCTTTCATCTGAGTCTGACGGGTGTAGGAGAACGAGCACTCGTCGAGCAGTTTACGGATACCGACCAAGTATTTTTCCTTGTCGGTGCCCTTGATCTGGTTTTCCAGCTCATAGCTGATGTCGAAGTGGTCTTCCAGCGCGCGCTTGCCACGACCCGTGACGATGGAGATCTCGTTCAAACCGGCATCCAGAGCCTCTTCCACACCGTACTGAATCAGTGGCTTGTTCACCACTGGCAGCATTTCTTTGGGCATGGCTTTGGTCGCTGGCAAGAAGCGAGTGCCGTAACCGGCTGCTGGGAACAAGCATTTCTTGATCATATGAGTCCTTACAAAGGGCTGTGCGTACGGAATTCGGCGCAGTCTAATCAGGCCGCAGTCACCTTACAATGGGGTTCTGCTGGCGTTGCGATGTCATCATAGAGAAAAAATGTCGGCGTAAGTTCCGCTGATCCTGCAATGGGTGTCACCAACGGTTGGTCAGAACTCGCGTCGACCCCTTGTTTGAAAGGGCTGCAATGGTTTTAGCACGCTTTTGCACCCCTGGCACTGACCCGCAACAACTTGCGCCCTGCCCCGGCATTTGGCGCTATCATGTGCGCCTTGAACCAAGACCACGAGATTGCCAACAGATGTCAGAACCAAAAGGTGTAAACGGCTACCTGATCACTAAGCGAGCAGACGGCTGGCACTTGATCAATTTTCACGGTGACAGCGTTGCCGGCGTATTCGAGTCCGAAAGCATGGCGATCGCCGTCGCCGAAGTGTTTGTGGATGAGGCAGGCCATGCATCGAGCAAGCGGCCGAAAACCAAGTAAGCCTCTTTGCACTGCTTTGAAAGCCCCGTTAAACGGGGCTTTTTTGTTTGTCTGTACCTAGATGGCAGTTCGCTATAATCTTCAACAACGCCACGACAGTGTCAGCGCGCCCTTCCAATACCCTCGATGACGACCCCCTCTATGAAAAAAATCCTGGCACTGACCGCGGTACTGGCACTCGCCGGCTGCACCACCGCCTCCGACACCCTGCTGAAAAATGGCGAGCAAGGCCTGACCATCGACTGCTCGGGCGAGGCCAATTCATGGGCCAGTTGCTACGAGAAGGCGGACGCCTCCTGCGCGGGCACCGGCTACCGCATCGTCGGCACCAATGGCACGCCGGCACTCAAGGAAAGCGACAAGACCCTGGGCCAGGACGTGGGCAACTTCAAAGGCCGCAGCGTGGTGGTGGTCTGCAAGTAACGTTGCTACAGGTGCACTTCAGCGAACTTGATCCCCAGGCCCCGCAGGATTTCGATCAGGTCATCCAGGCGAGCAAATGATTCGACCTCATCCTGTTCGTCCACCAGGAAGTAGCTGCGCCCGCCGCTCTTCTTGAAAAATACGATCCACTCGCCCAGATCGGCGGGGTTCTGGATGACATGGGTGGCCGAGATCTGCCCTTCGGCATGGCGGGCTTTGACGTGTTCTCGTTTCATAACCGGCTTTCCAGAAAAACAAATGCCGCTCAAACCCCGGGTTTGAGCGGCATCTTTATAGTGAATGCCCGACAGTTTAACGGATGCATACCGTCCCTGCAGGGTAAGGGCTTTTTTTTATCGGGTGTGAGGGATGAGTCTGGAGCTCAACCGGAAATGCATTCTTCCCCCGCCTTCTTCACGTCGCCCGGGCGGATCGGCACATTGGACATGCTTTCATAAAGCTTGATGCTGCTACCGCTGGAGCGGTCTTCGATTTCAAAGATCGCCGACGGGTCTGCCGAGAACTTCTGCGGCACGATCACCTGAATGCCGTCTTTATGGGGTTCGATTTGCGGCGGCCGACGGGTCGCCTCCAATTTGCGTACCACACACGCCGCATATTCCTGCGGTTTCTTCCCTGAGATGACCACCAATGTTGGCGGGGTCTGCTTGATATCTGCAACCGAAGCACACCCACCTATTGCCAAGGCCAGCACCAACACACTCCACTTCATACAAAAACCTCCGATAAAGACCCTACGACAGCGGGGATGGTAATTTTCTCCCACCAACGTAGGATTTATCTGTGATAACTCGGTAAATAACTGTTTTAAATTGTCGAAGTCGTCGACGACGGCCCGATAATAAACGCGCTGGGGCTGATAAACTCCATCTTAACCTACGTATCGTTCTGATTTTTCAGAAAAAGCCCTTCTGGAGACACCCCATGAAATTCATCCACCAGCGTGAGCACCTCAACGAGGGAGACATTGTCGTCATCGAATGCTCGCAGACCTGCAATATTCGCCTGATGAGCGATGCGAACTTTCGCAGCTTCAAAAATGGCGGCCGCCATACCTACCACGGCGGCGCATTTGATAAATTCCCGGCCAAGATCACCGCGCCCAGCACCGGGTTCTGGAACATCACCCTGGATGTGGTGACCCGTCGCGCCATCAGCGTGACCCGTAAACCTGCGTTGTCCCACAAGATCCGTATCGTTCGTCGTACCAGCAGCAAGCTGAGCTGACCTGAACACCTGACAGGAAAAAAGCTGTGACCACCACAACCAAATACGTCATCAAGTACAAGCTCAACGGCGAACGCCGCTTTGAATTTGCCCAGTTGCACAACAACAGCATCGAAGAAGCCAAGCAAGCCTTGGCAAAAATTCATGATGCCAACGACGAAATCACCGACATCAACGTGAGCAAGGCGCTGTAAGCCATGCCTGGCCCTACCGCCGATTTGTTTGCCGACGAGGCCCTGCAACAGCCTGCCGGGCGCGAGCAAATTGGCGAAGAGTCCTATGTACTAAGGGGCTATGCCCTGCCCTGGATCGAGCGGTTATTGCCTGAACTGCGGCGTGTCCTGGCTCAATCACCGTTTCGGCAGATGGTCACTCCCGGCGGCTTTACCATGTCTGCGGCGCTGAGCAGTTGCGGCGAGCTGGGCTGGACCACCGACGCCCATGGCTATCGCTACAGCCCACTCGACCCGCGCAGCCAGCAACCTTGGCCCGTCATGCCCGACACATTGCGCCAACTGGCGGTGGCTGCGGCTATCGAGGCCGGCTTTGGCGGTTTTCAACCCGATGCCTGCTTGATCAACCGTTACGTACCGGGGGCGAAGATGTCCCTGCATCAGGATAAGAACGAGCGCAGCTACAGCGCGCCCGTGGTGTCGGTGTCCCTGGGGCTGCCGGCGATTTTCCTGTTCGGTGGCCATGCGCGCAGCGACAAAACCCAAAAGGTCTCGCTGTTTCATGGTGATGTGGTGGTGTGGGGCGGCGTTGATCGCCTGCGCTTTCATGGCGTGATGCCGATCAAGGACGGCGTGCATCCGGTCATGGGCCCGCAGCGCATCAACCTGACCTTTCGCACCGCCGGTTAATTTGACCGCAAGCTTCGGAGTGTCGATTGCGAGCGGCAGGCTTAATCTGCTCCTGAACCGTCAAGAGTGCAGGCCATGAACAACGAACACGATCCGCGCTGGGCTGCCATTATTGCCCGTGATGCCAAGGCCGACGCCTTGTTTGTCTACGGCGTGAAAACCACCGGCGTGTATTGCCGCCCCAGCAGCGCTTCGCGTTTGCCGCGCCCGGAGAATGTCGAGTTTTTCGACACGCCGGCGCAGGCCGAAGCCGCCGGTTATCGTCCCAGTAAACGCGCTGCCGGCGACCAGACCCAGTTGGCCGCTCACCATGGGCAACTGGTGGCCGAGGCCTGCCGGCAAATCGAGCAGGCCGAAACTCCGCCTAGCCTGGATGTGCTGGCCCGATGCGCCGGGCTGAGTCCCTTTCACTTCCACCGCGTATTCAAAGCCAACACCGGGTTGACCCCCAAGGGTTACGCCAGCGCCCTGCGTTCGCGCAGAGTGCGCGACGGCCTCAAGGGCCAGCATTCGGTGACGGACACCCTGTATGACGCGGGCTTTAATTCCAATAGCCGCTTTTATGAAGCCGCCGACCAAGTGCTCGGCATGAGACCTGGAGACTACAAAGGCGGCGGCGCCAATAACACCATCCGCTTTGCCGTTGGCCAGTGCTCGCTGGGGGCGATTCTGGTGGCGCAAAGCCAACGTGGCGTGTGTGCGATTTTATTGGGTGATGATCCGGACAAACTGGTGCGCGACCTGCAAGACCAGTTTCCCAAGGCTGAGTTGATCGGCGCGGATCAGGGTTTCGAACAACTGGTGGCCCACGTCGTCGGCTTTGTCGAGGCCCCTGCCGTGGGCCTGGATTTGCCCTTGGACCTGCGCGGCACGGCCTTTCAGGAGCGGGTGTGGCAGGCGTTGCGCGAAATCCCTGCGGGCAGCACCGCCAGCTATGCGCAGATTGCCGAGCGTATCGGTGCACCTTCCTCCTTTCGCGCCGTGGCCCAGGCTTGCGGTGCCAACCACCTGGCGGTGGCGATTCCCTGTCATCGCGTGGTGCGCAGCAGTGGCGAGCTGTCGGGCTACCGCTGGGGCGTAGAGCGCAAGCGCCAGTTACTCGAGCGCGAAACCCAGCGCCACAAAACGCCGCTTCCGTCCAGTGAATAAAACAGACTGGCCGGGTGCTGATTGCCCTGCTAAAACAGCGAAAAGCCCTACTAACGCTGGAGAAGCACCCCATGAGCACCTGGCCAGACACCCGCATTCTTGACCTGTTGGGCATTGAGGTGCCGATTATCCAGGCGCCGATGGCTGGCGCGACGACCACCGCCATGGTCATCGCCGCCCAGCAGGCCGGCGCCCTGGGCTCGATGCCTGCGGCGGCGCTGAGCCTGGAGCAACTGCGCGATGCCTTGGCTCTCATTCGCCAGGCCAGTCATGCGCCGCTGAACATCAACTTCTTCTGCCATCAACCCCCCGATGCCGATGACGCGCGGGACCAGGCTTGGAAGGCCTTGCTGCAACCTTACTACTATGAGCTGGGCGCCGACTTCGATGCGCCAACCCCGGTGTCCAACCGCGCGCCGTTCAATGACGCAGCCTGCCAGGTAGTGGAAGCGTTTCGGCCAGAAGTGGTGAGCTTTCATTTTGGCCTGCCAGAGAAGTCTTTGCTGGACCGGGTAAAAGCCACCGGTGCCAAGGTGCTGTCATCGGCCACCACTGTCGAGGAAGCCGTGTGGCTGGAACAGCACGGCTGCGACGCGATTATCGCCATGGGCATCGAAGCTGGTGGGCATCGTGGCCTGTTTCTCAGCGATGACCTCAACAGCCAGATCGGCTTGATGGCGCTGCTACCGCAGATTGTCGACGCGGTCAGCGTGCCGGTGATTGCTGCGGGCGGAATCGGCGATGCGCGCGGCATCGTCGCCGCCTTTGCACTCGGCGCTTCGGCCGTGCAGGTCGGCACGGCCTACCTGTTCACTCCCGAAGCCACTGTAAGCGCTTCCCATCACCACGCGCTGCGCCATGCCCAGGCTAGCGAAACCGCGCTGACCAACCTGTTTACCGGCCGCCCGGCGCGGGGCATCGTCAACCGCGTAATGCGTGAACTCGGCGCAATCAACCCGGCGGCGCCGGCATTCCCCAAAGCCGGAGGCGCATTAATGCCGCTCAAGGCCAAGGATGAAGCCGGTTTCAGTAACCTGTGGGCAGGCCAGGCCCTGAGGCTGGGCAAAGACCTGTCCACCTATGACCTGACCCGCGAACTGGCCGAGCACGCGATAACCCGATTCACCCGCGACTGACCTGCGCAGCAACTTGATGCTGTACCGGCAATAGCCTACCGCTATATATTCCCATACATAGCGGTAAGCCTCTTTACCTACAACCTGCCGTACACCTTCAAGGAGTTGCTTCATGATGACCCGCGTTTCGCGCCTGGCCCCCCTGCTTGCCGCCTTTGCCTTGGGTACGGCCCATGCCGATGAAGTGCAGGTGGCCGTGGCCGCCAACTTCACCGCCCCGATCCAGGCGATTGCCGCCGACTTCGAGAAAGACACCGGCCATAAACTGGTCGCGGCTTACGGTGCCACCGGGCAGTTCTACACTCAGATCAAGAACGGCGCGCCATTTGAGGTGTTCCTCAGCGCCGATGACACCACCCCGCAAAAACTCGAAAGCGAAGGCGCTACCGTCAAGGGTTCACGCTTCACCTACGCGGTCGGCACCCTGGCGCTGTGGTCGGCCAAAGAAGGCTATGTGGACGCCAAGGGTGATGTGCTGAAGAAAAACCAATTCAAGCACTTGTCCATCGCCAACCCCAAAACAGCGCCCTACGGCCTGGCCGCCACCCAATTGCTGGCCAGGGAAGGCTTGAGCGACAAGGTCAAGGACAAGCTCGTCGAGGGCCAGAACATCACCCAGGCTTATCAGTTTGTTTCCACCGGCAACGCCGAGCTGGGTTTTGTGGCCTTGTCGCAGATCTACAAGGACGGCAAAGTCACCGGCGGTTCGGCGTGGGTTGTTCCGGCCTCCCTGCATGACCCGATCAAACAGGACGCCGTAATCCTCAATAAGGGCAAGGACAGCGCCGCCGCCAAGGCACTGGTGGACTACCTCAAAGGCCCGAAAGCGGCTGCCGTTATCAAATCCTACGGTTACGAGCTGTAAATGCCCCTGTCGAGTGCTGACTTTTCTGCGATCTGGTTAACCCTCAAACTGGCCTCACTGACCACCCTGATCCTATTGATCATCGGCACACCGATCGCCCTGTGGCTGTCACGCACCCGTTCCAAGTGGCGCGGCCCCATCGGCGCAGTGGTCGCACTGCCGTTGGTGTTGCCGCCAACGGTCATCGGCTTTTACTTGCTGTTGGCCATGGGGCCCAACGGGTACGTCGGCCAGTTCACCCAATGGCTGGGCCTGGGCACCCTCACCTTCAGTTTCGCCGGGCTGGTGATTGGCTCGGTGATCTACTCCATGCCCTTCGTAGTGCAGCCGTTGCAGAACGCGTTTTCTGCCATCGGCACGCGCCCGCTGGAAGTGGCCGCGACCTTGCGCGCCAACCCGTGGGACACGTTTTTCACGGTGATCCTGCCGCTGGCACGCCCTGGGTTTATCACCGCCTCGATCCTCGGCTTTGCCCACACTGTCGGTGAGTTCGGCGTGGTGCTGATGATCGGCGGCAATATCCCGGACAAGACCCGTGTCGTCTCAGTGCAGATCTACGACCACGTCGAAGCCATGGAATATGCCCAGGCCCATTGGCTGGCCGGCGCCATGGTGGTGTTCGCCTTCCTCGTGTTGCTGGCGCTCTATTCCAGCCGTAAAACCAAGATGGGCTGGAGCTGATCGCGATGATGGATATACGCCTGCACCTGAAGTATTGCGCCTTCACACTGGATGTTGACCTGCAATTGCCCGGCCGTGGCGTGAGCGCGCTGTACGGGCATTCTGGCTCCGGCAAGACCACGTGCCTGCGCTGCATCGCCGGATTGGAACGCGCCGAACACGGTTTTGTACAGATCAACGACGAGGTCTGGCAAGACAGCCGCAAAGGGCTGTTTGTACCGCCGCATAAACGCGCCCTTGGCTATGTGTTCCAGGAAGCGAGCCTGTTTGCGCACCTGTCGGTGCGCGCCAATCTGGAGTTCGGCCTCAAACGTATCCCTCGTCTGCAACGGCGCGTGGACATGGCCCAGGCCACCGAACTGTTGGGCATCGGACACTTGCTTGAGCGTCACCCGCAACACTTGTCCGGCGGCGAGCGCCAGCGCATCGGCATCGCCCGCGCCTTGCTCACCAGCCCCAAGTTGTTGTTGATGGATGAACCGCTGGCGGCCCTGGACAGCCAGCGCAAAAGCGAGATATTGCCTTACCTGGAACGCCTGCACGACGAGCTGGATATCCCGGTGCTGTACGTCAGCCATGCCCAGGACGAAGTGGCGCGACTGGCCGACCATATTGTCTTGCTCAGCGACGGCAAGGCCCTGGCCAGCGGCCCGATCGGCGAGACCCTGGCGCGCCTCGATCTGCCCCTGGCGCTGGGCGACGATGCCGGCGTGGTGATCGCCGGCAGCGTCGTTGCCTACGACGCGCACTATCAGTTGCTCACTCTGCAGTTGCCCGATTGCCCGTTGCAGATGCGCGTGGCCCATGTCCCGCTGGCGGTGGGCAACCCGCTGCGGGTCAAGGTCCAGGCACGGGATGTAAGCCTGAGCCTGCAGGCCCAGGAACACAGCAGCATCCTCAACCGCTTGCCGGTGACCGTCACCCAGACTATTGGCGCGGACAAAAGCGCCCACGTGCTGGTGCGCCTCGACGCCGGCGGCACGCCCTTGCTGGCACGCATCACGCGCTTCTCACACGACCAGTTGCAATTGCATCCGGGCCAGACACTGTGGGCGCAAATCAAGGCGGTGGCGGTGCTGGCTTAACCATTTGGCACGACCGCAGGGTGCTGCGGTCAATCAGACATACCGGCCTGATTTGTTGCCAAGGAACCCGCCCCATGCCTGACTCTTCGCTACCCGCCGACCTGCCCCGCGACCTGCATTATGTGGATGACACCCAGCCCGGCATCCGCCGTAAAAAAGTGCGAGGCAAGTTCCAGTATCTGAACGCCAAGGGCGAGCGCATTACCGACGCGGACGAAATAAAACGCCTGAACGCCTTGGCGGTGCCGCCCGCCTACACCGACGTGTGGATCTGTGCCGACCCTCGCGGCCACCTGCAAGCCACCGGCCGCGACGCCCGTGGCCGCAAGCAATACCGTTACCACCCACGCTGGCGCGAGGTGCGCGACAGCGACAAGTACTCGCGCTTGCAGGCTTTTGGCGCCGCGTTGCCCAAATTGCGCAAACAGCTCGAAGCTCAAATCGCCGAGCCGGGGTTTACCCGCGAAAAGGTGTTGGCCACGGTGGTGATGTTGCTGGACGCCACGCTGATCCGCGTCGGCAATACCCAATATGCCCGTGAAAACAAATCCTACGGGCTGACCACCTTGCGCAACCGCCATGTGGACATCAAGGGCAGTGAGATCCAGTTCCAGTTTCGTGGCAAGAGTGGCGTGGAGCACCAAGTCAGCGTCAAGGATCGGCGCCTGGCCCGGGTGGTCAAGCGTTGCATGGAATTGCCAGGGCAAAACCTGTTCCAGTACCTGGACGAAGACGGTGAGCGGCATACCGTCAGCTCCCAGGACGTCAACGACTACCTGCACAGCCTGACCGGCGAAGACTTTACCGCCAAGGACTACCGCACCTGGGCTGGTACAGCAATGGCGCTGGCAGTATTGCGCGAGTTGGCGTGGCAGCCCGAATCCGACGCCAAGCGGCATGTGGTGGCGATGGTCAAGGATGTCGCCAGGCAGTTGGGCAACACGCCGGCGGTGTGCCGCAAGTGCTATATCCACCCGGCGGTGCTCGAGCATTTCAGCCTCGGCGAATTGTCGAAGTTGCCCAAGCCGCGGGTGCGCAAAGGCTTGAAAGCCGAAGAAGTCGCGCTGGCGATGTTCCTGGAAAAACTGGCCGAAGACTTGCCGCACAAAGTTAAGGTGGGTTAGGCTCTGCCTCCCTTCTGACTCACGGGATGACCGCCGACGTGAACATCTAAGCCTTCCAAAATGTATCTGCAACGAGCCGCCTGGCGCGCTTGTTGGCCTGTTCGACATTTTTTTGGAGGTGCTGATGACTGACGTCAAACGGCTGCCCGCTCTTGTTTCCCTGCAACACCTGTCTTTCCAGTTCGCCAATGGCGAAACCTTGCTGGCCGACGTGAACCTGTCCATTGATCAAACGCCTACCGGTATCGTCGGGCGCAATGGACGGGGCAAAAGTATCCTGGCCAAGTTGATGGCCGGCGTGCTGCTGCCCTCCTCCGGCACGTTGAAAAAACCGGCCCATGTTGCCTATGTGCCCCAGGCCATCACGGCTCAACCAGGGCAAACCATCGCCGATATCACCGCAACTGCCGCAGCCTTGGCTGCCCTTGCACGTATGGCCCAGGGCGATGCACGCCTCGGTGACCTGGAGCTGATCGACGATCGCTGGGACCTCGCCGAGCGCCTGCGCCAGGCACTGGATGCAGCGGGTTTGCAGACCCTCAGTGCCAGTACCCCGGCCGATCAACTCAGCGGTGGCCAACTCGCCAGGGTCGCGCTGATCGGGGCGTTGTTGGCTGCGCCGCAGTTGCTGATTCTGGATGAGCCCAGTAACCACCTTGATGCTGCCGGGCGCGATTGGCTGTTGCGTGTGTTGCGCGATTGGCGAGGTGGCCTGGTGGTGGTCAGCCATGATCGACAGTTGCTCAACGTCATGGGTCGCATCATTGAGCTTTCGCCCCTTGGCATTCAGGTCTACGGCGGCAACTACGACGCCTATCGCCAGCAACGCGATACTCACCAGCAGGCCGCGATTGCTGCGTGGGAACAGGCGCGTCTGGCCCGCAGCCGTGAGCGTCGGCGTCTGCAAAAAGACCACGACGACCTGCAGCGCCATGCCGCACGCGCACGTAAACAGGCCGAGACCGCCAACGTCGACCGTTTTACCAAGGCGCGCTGGAAAAGCGCAGCAAAGGAGATCGTCAGCAGCGTGCGTAGCGCCCATCATGCGTGCAAAAACCAACTCGACGCCCAGGTGCGCCAGGCTTACGAGCGCGTGGCGGATGAGACGCCCACACTGCTCGCATTATCAGGCTCGACGGTCCCCAATGGCCGCCAGGTACTGGTGCTGGAGCAGGCGCAATTGCCCTGGCTCGATCCCCTGGCGCCCGTCAGCTACCTGACGCTCAACCTGACGGGCCCGGCTCGCGTTGCCGTGCGTGGGCCGAACGGTTGCGGCAAATCGACCTTGCTCAAACTGCTGGCCGGCCACTGGCAGGCGGTCAGTGGCAAGTGCAGCGTAGCGGTGCCCAGTGCGTACATTGATCAGCACCTGGCGCTGCTGGACGACCGGCGCAGCCTTGTCGAGCAACTCAACCTGCTCGACACGCCGCTGGCCGAAGCCGAACTGCGCACACGTCTGGCGTTTTTGCAGCTGGACGCGCTGCGGGTTACGCAGCCGGCAGGGCAACTCAGCGGCGGCGAGCGCTTGAAAGCCGCGATGGCCCTGGCCTTGTGGCGTGATACACCGGCGCAATTACTGTTGTTGGATGAACCCAGCAACCACCTGGACCTGGAGTCAGTGCTAGCGTTTGAGCAGGCTTTGAAGGGGTTTACCGGCGCGCTGCTGGCCGTATCACACGACGAGGCATTCTTGCAGGCGATCGAGCCGACTCACCATCTGACGTGGCACGCCACCGGCTGGCAACTGGAGCGTGTCTGAGGTCATTGCGCGGACAGGCAAAGCGCCCTACGGTAGTGGCCGGATAATCTCACCGAGGAAACCAGCCCCATGCTGCCTTCGTCCCGCAAGCCTTACACCAATGCCACGCTCGCCCGTCGTCAGCGCTGGCGCGGGCGCGTGGGCTTGATGCTGGTGGCCTGCCTGTCGGTGCTGGCGGGCATGACCGATGCGATCGGTTTTATGGCCAGCGGCGATTTCGTCTCGTTCATGAGTGGTAACACCACGCGCCTGGCGGTGGCCATCAGTGCGGGCGACCTGGGGCTCACCGGGCGCCTGGTATTGCTGGTCGCCACCTTCGTGGTCGGCAATGCCTTGGGCGTGCTGGTCAGCCGTTTCAGCAAGCGCCATGCGTTGCCCTTATTACTGTGCATCGGCGCCTTGCTCTGCGCTGCGGCGTTGTGGCCATCGACCGACACCTTGCCCGCTTTGCTCGCGGCTATCATTGCCATGGGCATGCTCAACGCGGCCGTCGAGGAGGTGAACGGGCTGCCGGTGGGGCTGACCTACGTCACCGGGGCGCTGTCACGCTTTGGTCGCGGGCTGGGCCGTTGGTTATTGGGCGAGCGCCGCAATGGCTGGCGCGTGCAATTGATTCCGTGGGGCGGGATGTTCATTGGCGCTGTGATCGGTGCACTGCTGGAACAGCAGATGGGCCTGCGCGCATTGTGGGTCAGTGGTGCGTTGGCTGCGGCCCTGGGGGTGGCGACACTGTTGATTCCGCGACGCTGGCACTTGGGTTTCATGCCCCGGTGAGGTTGGGGTGGAGGAGCTCGTTCGACGTTTAAGCCTCGACATCCGTGTACCGGTAAAGAGCCATCACGTCGAACGAGCACGTGAATCATAGGCCAATGCCCAGCGGCTGTCCCGCCAGGCGTTTCGGAATATGGCTAAGGCAACCGACTTACAGACAAGTGGCCAGTGCTGCCAGGCGACGTTTGGCCGGCATATTGTCCTGTGCTGCATAGTAGTTGACCGTAGAACCCGCGCCGGTGCTGAGTACATCGACAAAGTAATCGCCACCGGTGGTATACACCGTAAAACCATCCGCCTCGGTCGCTTCCTTGAAGCCGCCAGCATCGACGCCGAACACGCTTTCATCCTGCCAGCCGAACTGGATGCACTGGGCAACGACCAGAGTGGCCTTGTCTGATGCCAAGGTCTTGTAGGGGCTGCCTGCGCGCGCTTCTTTCATTTTCGAACCGGCGCAACCGGTCAGTACCGCCAGTATCAATGCGCCCATTACCACTTTGTGCATGCCATTGCTTCCTTGGAAAAACCGTGACTCTACCACTGTGCGTCTGCCAACTGACGCGCCCATGAACTTTGTTTCACTGTGAAGGGTAAACACGCCGCCTATAGTGGCCAGGCTCATTTTTTAGAAGTCTCCCTTCTGCCCGCCACCCCGCGGGCTTTTTTTTTGCCTGGGTATCAAAACCACCAACGGAACAGATAGAACAGCGCCATGCTCAATAGCACGGTGGTCAACACGCTGCGCGTCCAGTACATCAACGCCACTGCGCAGATGCCGGCCAGCAGGTAAGGGTTGCTCGGGCTCAGGTTAAGCCGATGGTCAGCCAGGAAAATAATCGGCCCGCAGATCGCGGTGAGCATGCCCGGCACGGCGAAGCCCAGAAATTCACGCGCACCGCGATTGAGCCGTACCGGCAAGCGTGGTTCGATAAACAGGTAACGGTTGAAGAACACCACCAGGCCCATGGCCACAATCATCAGGTAAATCATCGTTGCCCCACTCCCAGCCGTTTACAGGCAAACCCCGCGCTCATCCCCAACACACCCGAGACCACCACCGCCGACTCCCAGTGCAGATAACTCAACCAGACCGAGCTCAGCAGTGCCACGGCAACGCATACCACCGTGGGCACGTCGCGCACCACGGGGGTGATCAAGGCAATAAAGGTCGCAGCAATCGAGAACTCCAGCCCCAATTGATCAAGGCCGGGAATGCTTTTGCCCAGCACAATGCCGGCGAGGGTGAAGAGGTTCCAGACCAGGTAAAACGTCAGGCCGACGCCCAAGGCGTACCAGCGATTGAAGGTCTCGCGGTCGTAGTGGTTGACCAGGGCAAAGAATTCATCGGTCAACAAGAACCCCAGGCTCATGCGCCAACGGGTGTTGAGCGAAGACAGCGTAGGACGCATGTGCATGCCATAGAGCAGATGCTGGGATGTGAGCAGCAAGGTGGTCAGCACGATGGAAATCAGGCTGGCACCGCTCTTGACCATGCCGATGGCCACCAGTTGAGCGGCACCGGCAAACACAATGGCAGACAAGCCTTGGGCTTGCAGCGGGGTAAATTGCGCGTCGATGGCCATGGAGCCGGCCAGCAACCCCCAGGGCGCACAGGCCAGGGATAAGGGAATGACGGCGATGGCGCCGCGGGTGAAGGCGTAATGAGGTAATGCAGTGGGCATGGAAGCGGCTCATCGACAGACAGTCGACAAGCATGCCAGCACGAACGAAAGCTTGTCTTGAACGATCTTGCTCAGGCGAGCTTTACCGAAACCTGCTCCACCGAATCCCGGGCTTCGCGCAATTCATACGCATCCTGGTTCAGCCGGTGGATGGTATTGAGCAGGCGCTGGCGCAGCACTTCATCGCCGAGTTTTTCCACGGCGCGCATCAGGTCGAAGGCCGCGGTTTCGTTATTTTCCGCGACGGAATCCAGGGTCTTGCGCAGGTTGCGGGTGGCTCGGGTCACGCGGGGTCTTCCTTCATCAGCAATGGGCAGGCACGTTAGGACATTTGTGTTTCATTTTAATTTCAAACAGTTGTGGCGCTTTCAAAGGGTTTTGATCCATATCAATTGAAACAAGATTTGACCTGTATATATGCAAATACGTATATTCAAATATCTCTACTTGAAAAGTCCTTGACCATGTCAGACCTCTTCTCTCCTCCCACCCTGTTCAAGTGCCTGGCCGATGCCACCCGTGCACGGGTGACCTTACTGATCCTGCGCGAGGGCGAACTTTGCGTGTGTGAGTTGATCCATGCCTTGGACGACAGCCAGCCAAAAATCTCCCGCCATCTCGCGCAATTGCGCAGTTGCGGGCTACTGGTGGACCGACGTCAAGGGCAATGGATCTACTACCGCATCAATCCGGCACTGCCCGCCTGGGTTACTCAGGTGCTGGATACCACTCTGCAAGCCAACCAGCCATGGTTGCAGGATGACGCACTGCGTCTGAATGCAATGGGCGACAGACCACAACGGGCCAGCACCTGCTGCTGAGCCATCGGAGCGTTTATTCATGCTTGTCGCAATTGCGATTTTCCTCGTCACCATCGTGCTGGTCATCTGGCAACCCAAGGGCCTGGGCGTCGGCTGGAGTGCCACACTGGGCGCGATCCTGGCCCTGGCCTGCGGGGTGATCAGCCTGGCGGACATCCCGGCGGTGTGGCACATCATCTGGAACGCCACCGGCACCTTCGTCGCGCTGATCATCATCAGCCTGTTGCTGGACGAAGCCGGTTTCTTCGCCTGGACGGCGCTGCATGTGGCGCGCTGGGGGCGTGGCCGCGGCCGGCGGTTGTTTGCCTATATGGTGTTGCTGGGTGCGCTGGTATCGGCGCTGTTTGCCAACGACGGTGCGGCGTTGATCCTGACGCCTATCGTGATGTCGATGCTGCTGGCCTTGCGCTTTTCCCCGGCGGCGACCCTGGCCTTCGTCATGGGCGCAGGGTTTATCGCCGACACGGCGAGCCTGCCGCTGGTGGTGTCGAACCTGGTGAATATCGTCTCGGCGGACTATTTCAAGATTGGCTTCAACGAATACGCCGCGGTGATGGTGCCGGTGAACCTGGTCAGTGTCGCCGCCACGCTCGCGGTGCTGCTGTGGTTTTTCCGCCGGGATATTCCGCAGACCTACAACCCGTCCGACCTGGAAGATCCCGCCAGTGCCATCCATGACCGTGCGACCTTTCGTGCCGGCTGGTGGGTACTCGGTATTTTGCTGGTCGGCTGTTTCGCTCTGGAACCATTGGGCATTCCCATCAGTGCGATCTCCGCGTTCTGTGCGGTACTGCTGCTGGTGATTGCTGCCAAAGGTCATCAAATTTCCACGCGTAAAGTCCTCAAGGAAGCCCCGTGGCAGATCGTGATTTTTTCCCTGGGCATGTACCTGGTGGTCTATGGCCTGCGTAACGCCGGCCTGACCGACTACCTGGCCACCTGGCTTGACACCTTCGCCACCTATGGTGTGTGGGGCGCGGCCATGGGCACCGGGGTGCTGACAGCGCTGCTCTCATCAGCCATGAATAACCTGCCGACCGTGCTGATTGGCGCGTTGTCCATCGAGTCCAGCCATGCCGTGGGCGTGGTCAAGGACGCGATGATCTACGCCAATGTGATCGGCAGCGACCTGGGCCCGAAAATCACCCCCATCGGCAGCCTGGCCACCTTGTTGTGGTTGCATATCCTGGCACGCAAAGGCATCACCATCACCTGGGGTTACTACTTCAAGGTCGGGATCGTGCTGACCCTGCCCGTCCTGCTGGTCACCCTCGCCGCCCTCGCCTTGCGCCTGAGCATCTAAAGGAGACTGCAATGAAAGTGCTGTTCATGTGTACCGCCAACAGTTGCCGCAGCATCTTGTCCGAAGCGATGTTCAACCACCTGGCGCCGCCGGGCTTTGAAGCGATCAGCGCCGGCAGTTTTCCCAAGGGCCAGGTGTTGCCCCGTAGCCTGAGCACGCTGCAGGCGGCGGGCATCAGCATCGAAGGTTTGTACAGCAAGGGCAATGAGGCCTTTCAAGACAGCCCGCCGGATGTGGTCATCACCGTGTGCGATAAAGCAGCCGGTGAAGCGTGCCCCGTATATTTCGGCCCAGCGGTGAAGACGCATTGGGGCCTGGAGGACCCTTCCGAAGTGCAGGGTGACGAGGCGCAAGTAGAGGCTGCATTCAAGGCCACCCTCGACATTATCACCGCACGCTGCGAGGCGTTTTTTGCGCTGCCCTTTGCACGTCTATCGCCGGATGAATTGAAGGTTGAACTCCATCGCATTGCCTTAACGCCGCAGCCTGTGTAGGAGCGAGCTTGCTCGCGAAAAACTCATAGGCACCGCGGTCATTCAGGAAACGCACGTTATCGTTGACGCTTTTCGCGAGCAAGCTCGCTCCTACAGGGGGCGCTGATCCTGTGGGCAATGCATGGCCAGTGTGGGAGCTGGCTTGCCTGCGATAGCGGTGGTTCAGTTGAAGATTCAGTCGCTGACGCGCCGCCATCGCGGGCGTTCCTACAGAGGGCGTGGTATCCCTCTCTCGGACTGACGTATGCTCTGGCACTTTCTCGAAAGGAACTGAGCATGCTGTCGATCTTTGTCTATGCGCTGGTATTCGGTTTTGTATTTTGCCTTTCCCCCGGCGCCGTGCTGGCAGAGACTCTGCGCCGCGGCTTGCTCCATGGCTTCACGCCGGCGTTGCTGGTGCAGTTCGGCTCACTGGTGGGCGACGCCGTCTGGGCCGTGATTGGCCTCACCGGTATCGCACTGCTGATCCAGCATGATGCAGTGCGGGTTCCACTTACAATCGTCTGCGCGCTGTACCTGGCCTGGCTGGGCATTCGCAGCCTGATTGATGCCTGGCAGTTACCGGCAATGGACAATGCCCCTGCCAGCTCAGGCAAAAATGCGTTGGCGGTGGGCGCGGCGATTTCCTTGGCTAATCCGAAAAACATCGTCTACTGGGGCGCCTTGGGCAGCGCACTGTCGGGGATTGTCGGCACCACCCCCAGTCACGGGCAGACCCTGATGTTTTTTGCCGGCTTCATGCTGGCGTCGGTACTCTCGTGTTTTCTTACCGCCGCCTTGGTGAACCTGCTACGCAAGAACGCATCACCGACTTGGCAGCGTGCGAGTTATGCGGCCTGCGGTTTAGTATTGATCTATCTGGCACTCCTCGCCGCGCAAGGTGTATGAAGTTATTCAACCCACAACTTACGCGCGCCTCTTGTCTGAACAAACTCTGAACACTGGTTAATTTAATTAATCATACGTTGACATTCACTGACGCCCTGAGTAGATTGCCCGTGCCCGCAACTGGGGCCTTTTTTAAACCTCACAAAAGAAGCCAATGGACACAGTATCTAGTCGCTGTCCGAGCACCGCCTTTGCGGGCATCGGGCGCCAAACCCAGAATATGACAGGACTCGCGTTCCAGGTCCGGTAAGCTGCGCTAGAGCTTGATGCTCCACCGTAACTGCCTCACCGGTCGCCCGTCCGGTCCCGAGGTGTGTTATGACCTTCCAACTCCTTGTTTTGCCTGATACGCGCACACTGGTCGCAGCCCTGCGCGCCAAGCTGTGCCGAGCGCCGGCGGGCTTTTCGCCAACCCGCTCGACCTTTGTCACACCCTCCCCTCAAGTGCGCCCAGCCCCGCCGCTGGCGCACTGGCGTATCTGCCCTGAAAGCGGCCACCTGGTGCAGCACTGGGATCATGCCGACCCTCAAGACCCGCAGAGACCCCAGGTTTCCTGCCTGGCGCAAGCGCGCTTGATGCTCGGTTTCTACCTGAGTACTCGCGCCGCCTGACCTCGCTGGAAACAGCAACTTTCTTATTGATGACCCTGGAGTTCTTTATGAACACGTCCAGTAGTAGCCTGCTGCACGCTAGTTAACTAACTTGCTGTTAGCGGGCCCTTCAGAAGTTATGTGAATACTTTATTTGAACCGATCGCGAAGTCCGCGGCTCGGCATGCTTTCGCTCGCCTGCCTGCAGGTAAGTAGAGGGTATGTTTTGTCGAGAATTGGCGACAGGAGTACAGACAATGAGCGCCGTAAAAAACACGCCTCTGCACAAGAAAAATGGCACCGCCCCCGACACCAGGCTGTCGATGCGTGCCGCCCGCGAAGCCCACAATGGCCTGGCGGCCACCCTCGCCAATGTACGGGCCACCCAGGACGGCCTGACCGAACTGGACGCCTCGGCGCGCCTGCAACGCGAAGGCTATAACGAAGTGGCCCATGACAAGCCGCCACACGCCATCGTCCAGTTCCTGCAGGCACTGAACAACCCCTTCATCTACGTACTGTTGACCCTGGGCGGTATCAGCTTTGTCACCGACTATTGGTTGCCACTTCAGGCAGGTGAAGAAGTCGACCTGACCAAAGTCATCATCATCATGACCATGGTGTTGCTCAGCAGCCTGCTGCGTTTCTGGCAAGAACACCGCTCGGCCAAATCCGCAGAAGCCCTCAAGGCCATGGTACGCACCACCGCCACCGTGCTGCGCCGCGAGCAGGTTGGCGCCCAGCCGTTCTTGCGCGAAGTGCCGATGCGCGACCTGGTGGCCGGCGACATCGTGCAGCTGTCAGCCGGCGACATGATCCCCGCCGATATCCGCCTGATCGAGTCCCGCGACCTGTTTATCAGCCAGGCCGTGCTGACCGGCGAAGCCTTGCCCGTGGAGAAGTACGACACCCTGGGCGATGTCACGCAAAAATCCGCCTCTACCCTGGCCGCCGACCAGAGCAACCTGCTGGACCTGCCGAACATCTGCTTCATGGGCACCAACGTGGTCAGCGGCCGCGCTAAAGCAGTGGTGGTGGCAACGGGGCCGCGCACCTACTTTGGCTCCCTGGCCAAGGCGATTGTCGGCTCGCGGGTGCAAACCGCCTTCGACCGGGGCGTGAACAGTGTCAGCTGGCTGCTGATCCGCTTCATGCTGGTGATGGTACCCATCGTGTTTTTCCTCAACGGCTTCTCCAAGGGCGATTGGGGCGATGCCTTCCTGTTTGCCCTGGCGGTAGCCGTCGGCCTTACCCCGGAAATGCTGCCGATGATCGTCAGCGCCAACCTGGCCAAGGGCGCCACGGCCATGGCCAAGCGCAAAGTGGTGGTCAAGCGCCTCAATGCGATCCAGAACTTCGGTTCGATGGACGTGCTGTGCACCGACAAGACCGGCACCCTCACCCAGGACAAGATCATCCTCGAACATCACGTCAATGCCTTCGGCCAGCGCGATGACGCCGTGCTGTCCCTGGCCTGGCTCAACAGCTTCCACCAGAGCGGCATGAAGAACCTGATGGACCAGGCCGTGGTGCAGTTCTCGGAACAGAACCCCAAGTTCCAGGTGCCGTTTGCCTACAGCAAGGTCGATGAATTGCCGTTCGACTTTGTCCGTCGTCGCCTGTCGATCGTGGTCAAGGATGCCGCCGGTGATCAGTTGCTGGTATGCAAGGGCGCGGTGGAAGAGATGCTGAGCATTTCTACCCATGTCATGGAGGCCGGCGAAGCCTTGCCCCTGGATGACCGCCGTCGTGAGGCGCTACTGGCGCTCGCCAATGATTACAACGAAGACGGTTTCCGCGTGCTGGTGGTAGCGACCCGCAATATCCCTAAAGCGCTGGCACGCCAGCAGTACACCACCAGCGACGAACGCAACCTGGTGATCCAGGGCTTCCTGACGTTCCTGGACCCACCGAAGGAAACCGCAGGCCCGGCCATTGCGGCGCTGCAACAGATTGGCGTGGCGATCAAGGTGTTGACCGGCGACAACGCCGTGGTAACCAGCAAGATCTGCCGCCAGGTTGGCCTGGAACCCGGACAGCCGCTGCTGGGTGTGGAAATCGAAGCGATGGACGACGCTACCCTGCTGCGCCGCGTCGAAGAACGCACGGTGTTCGCCAAGCTGACACCGCTGCAAAAATCCCGCGTGCTCAAGGCGCTGCAAGCCAACGGCCATACGGTGGGCTTTCTCGGCGATGGCATCAACGATGCACCGGCGCTGCGGGATGCCGACGTGGGAATTTCGGTGGACAGCGGCACAGATATCGCCAAGGAGTCGGCCGACATCATCCTGCTGGAAAAGAGCCTGATGGTGCTGGAAGAAGGCGTGCTCAAAGGGCGCGAAACCTTCGGCAATATCATGAAGTACCTGAACATGACTGCCAGCTCCAACTTCGGCAATGTGTTCTCGGTGCTGGTGGCCAGTGCGTTCATCCCGTTCATGCCGATGCTGGCGATCCATCTGCTGCTGCAGAACCTGATGTACGACATCTCCCAACTGGCCCTGCCGTGGGACAAGATGGACAAGGAATACCTGGCCAAGCCACGCAAGTGGGATGCGAAAAACATCGGCCGCTTCATGATCTGGATCGGGCCGACCTCGTCGATCTTCGACATCACCACCTTTGCGCTGATGTGGTACGTGTTCTCGGCCAACAGTGTGGAAATGCAGACGCTGTTCCAGTCCGGCTGGTTTATCGAAGGGCTGCTCTCGCAAACCCTGGTGGTGCATATGCTGCGCACCCGCAAGATCCCGTTCTTCCAGAGCACGGCCGCCTGGCCGGTGTTGATGATGACCTGCATCGTGATCGCCCTGGGCATCTATGTGCCGTTCTCACCGCTGGGCACCCTGGTGGGCCTGCAACCGCTGCCGCTGGCGTACTTCCCATGGCTGGTGGGCACCTTGCTGGCTTACTGCTGCGTCGCCCAACTGATGAAGACGATCTACATCCGCCGCTTCAAGCAGTGGTACTGACCCTCCCCGCCGTTCAAACGCAGGCGGCCGCCCGGTCGCCTGCGTGCAATACAAGGATTTGCTCATGCGCGTGTTGATCTGTGCAGGTCGTCATTACGCCGACACCAAAAAGTCCCGCCATGTGCTGGACGCTTACCACCGCCTGCGCCCGGTGCAGGTACTGATCCACGGCGGCAACCAGTTCCTGGGCAGTGAGATCGAGGAATGGGCCCGGGAAATCGGTATCGACGTGGTGCGTTATCCACCCAATTGGCAGCGCCATGGCAAACAGGCGGAACGCCAGCGCAATCACTTCATGCTGGCCGACAGCCGCCCCGATCTGATCATTGCCCTGCCGGGCGGTGACGATACCTCGGAGCTGGTTTGCCAGGCCAAAGCCAGCGGCATTTCGGTGCTGACCGTAGAAAGCTGAACTCAAGCGAGGTGCATCATGCACAAAAAACACACGCCGGCACGCCGCGACGGGTTTGCCAAATATCGCGCACGCCACTCTCGCCACACCCTGCTGTTACTGCCGCCAGCAAAGCGCCGCGCATTGCAGCGCAACCTGATCTTTATCGGCGTGATCCTGGGCCTTGTCCTGGTGGCCGCGTTGATTTCAAAAGCCCAAGCCGCAGGCGGCGCTTATGTGGTTGACGACGGCGCGATCAACACGCCGGGTGAATGCAATGTCGACGCCTGGTACAGCGCCCAGCGGCACGCGGGCAGTACCCATAACGGCACCTTGTCGCCCGCCTGCACGTTCAGCGCCATGCCCGCCGTGCAATGGGGCGCCGCGTTGTCACGGGCCGTGGATGCAGGCAAAGGCGAGACGCAGATCAGCCCGCAAGCCAAGGTGCAGGTGCTGTCACGGCAAGACGTGGGCTTGGAACTGGCGATTGCTGTCGGGGCGCATGTCGCGCTGGATCGCCATCACGGGCTTGACGGCGCAGACCTGAACATCCCCCTGACATGGCAACCCCTGGATGCATTGCGCCTGAACCTGAACGCCGGCTGGAGCCACGCCTACAACGACGGTGATCAACAACATCGCCTGACCTGGGGCACGGGGTTCGAATATCAGTTGGCAGAGAAGCTCACGCTGATTGGCGAGCGGTATGGCCAGGAAGGCGGCGAACAGGCCTGGCAGGCTGGGCCGCGTTTGCACATTGGTGAATTTGTTGACGTGGACCTGCTGGTCGGGCGCAGCCTGATTGGCGATCGCGCCCAGTGGCTGACCACTGGGGCGACGCTGAGGTTCTAGGCTTTGGCCTGCTGCTCCAGATGCAGCTGCAATTGCGGATCGATTTGCAACTGACCGGCCAGGTCGTCGAGGTAATTGCGCTCGGCGTCCTGCTGATCATTGACCAGCATCACGCTCGCCAGGTAAATCTCCGCAGCGAGTGCGGGGTCATTGGCATACTCGGCAAAATCGGCGGCATCCAGGGGCTTGGCGACTTCGGCGTCGAGCCACTGCTGCAGTTGTGGGTCGTCGGTATGACGGCCGATCTCGGCAGAAATAATCTGCTGCTCTTGCGCATCGATTTTGCCATCGGCCTTGGCCGCCGCGATCAACGCACGCAGTACGCCGTGGCTATGGGCTTCGGCTTCAGGCCCTTCAAGCTGGTCAACGGTCTGGATAGCTTGCTGCGGTGCCGAAGCCTGTTGGCGTTGCCAGGCTTGATACGCCTGGAAGGCCGCCATCCCCAGGGACGCCAGCGCCGCGTAGTTCATCCCACCGCCGCTGCGCGTCTGGGTAGTACCACCTGCCGGAGCGCCGCCCAACAAGCCGCCCAGGCCACCTAATAAACCACCCAAACCGCCACCCGCCGCAGACGCATTGCCGGTGCCGGCGCCCTTCAACAACCCTCCAAGCAACCCGCCCAGGCCGCCGCCCGAAGCCCCGCCGCCTTGCTGCCCTGCACGCAACAGTTGTTCCAGTAGATCGCTGGTATTCATGGTGTCGCCCTCCGGGGCGCAATAGTGGCATTGATCAAACATAGTCCTCCCGCGATGGAACACCATGACCGTCGGGCGGGCAAGCTTTATGATGGCGCCATCACGCCAAGAAGGGAGAACCGCGGTGAACCGCATCGAGCACATTGCGCTGATGGCCACCTATAACCAATGGATGAACCGCAAGGTCTACGACGCCGCCGCCGCCCTGACGCACGCGCAGTTGACCCTGGACCGCCAAGCGTTTTTCGGTTCGATCTTCGGCACCTTGAACCACCTGATGCTGGGTGACACCGTCTGGCTCAAGCGCTTCGCCGAACACCCGGCCAACTTTGCGGCCTTGGCGCCGCTGAACGGGGTTGCCACGCCCGGCGACCTCAAGCAACTGGCCTTCGCCAGCCTTGCAGAACTAGCGGCCCATCGCGCCTGGCTGGATCAACTCATCATCGATTGGGCCCACAGCCTGCAAGAGCCCCACCTCGACCAACGCCTGCGTTATCACAACATGCGCGGCGTGGCCGCCGAGAAACCCTTCTTCGGTTTGCTGGTGCACTTTTTCAACCACCAGACTCATCACCGCGGCCAGGTGACGACACTGCTGAGCCAGGCGGGTGTGGACGTGGGGGTCACCGACTTGCTGGCACTGATTGACTGAAGGCCGACACGGTCAATGTGGGAGCTGGCTTGCCTGCGATGGTGTAACAGGTTCATACCTGTGACTGACACATCGCTATCGCAGGCAAGCCAGCTCCCACAGTTGCCCTATATTGCCCACAGCATCAGTGCTGTCACTTCACCTTGCTGCTCAAGGTCTCCACGCTGCGCTTCAAATCATCCAGGCTGCGCTTGAGACCGTCGATCTCGCTTTTCTGCCGCTCTATCGTGCTCTTCTGCTCATCCACCGTACGCTTGAGACTCGACAACTGACTGTCACTGCTACTGGCACTCGAACCGTCCTTGCGCTTGAACTCATCAAACGCACGCTCCTGCCCCTCTACTTTGCTTTTCAAGCTTTGCAGTTCGCTTTGACTCTGTTTTTGCCCAGCTTGCAGCGCCTCGACATCCCCCACGGAAACACCCGACGGCTTCAACACATAGGCACCGCCCACGTCCATCGAGCCGGCCGTCAACTTGTCTGAAGACGACGCACTAAATTCGCCCCACTGCACCGCCCTCCCCGCCTGCGCCGAGCTGAACGCGCCAGTGCCCAACAACCCCGCTACACCTGCGGCCATGATCCAAGCCTGCTTACGGATACTGAGCATCAAACGACTCCCTGCGAAATGCCGAAATGGCATATCGCTATGACTGTCATTTATGGGGCTTGTTCCTGGGTTGCGAGCGTTCATCAGGACTTGGCACAAAGGTCATGTAGATCACTGATCTGCCACGTTTTTTTCTGCGCATCTTTATGCGGGAAAACCGGCTGGGAGGTTGCGCTGAAGCGGCTGGATCTATATATTCCCAACCCTGTTACACCGCGCTACCGCCCGAATGGCGAAACTGGTAGACGCATGGGACTTAAAATCCCCCGCTCGTAAGGGCGTCCCGGTTCGATTCCGGGTTCGGGCACCATAGATATCAAGGGCTTGCCAGGGAAACCTGGGCAGGCCCTTATCTTTTCTGCTCCGCAATTCTCATCAGCGGCGTCCTGCCGACCGAACACAATCCGTTCGGCCCATGAAGCGCCACCCCACTACTGCCGCAATGTGGGGCGGCTGCACGGTCTCCCTAGTTGATTTCAGTGACGAAGTTTTCGCGAGACCGCCGTACTTTTTTCAAATTTACCAGCCAGTCAGACTCTGCTGCCCGATACCCCAACGGCAGGAGCACCACACTGCGCAGATGCCTGGCCCCCAGTCCCAGAATCTCATCGACAGCCGAGGGATCGAAGCCTTCCATGGGCGTTGCGTCGACTTGCTCGGACGCCGCGGCGATTAAAGCCGAGCCCAGTCCAATATAGGCTTGGCGCGCAGCCGCTTGATAATTGGCCTCCTGCCCACGCTCGGCGACTATGCCGAGGAGCATTTGACGGTAATCTTCCCACCCCTGGTTGACAGTAGCTCGTACAGTATTGGTCAGGTCGAACATCATGTTGACGCGCTCAGGCGTTATGTCATCCCAGGCGGCGAACACCAGTAAATGAGAGCAGTCGGTCACCTGGGACTGATTCCAGCTGACCGCCTTGATCTTTTCGCGAATGTGCGGATTAGTCACCACCAGCAATTCAAATGGCTGGAGGCCGCTCGAGGTCGCCGTCAGTCGTACCGCTTCCAGAATTCGCTCCAGCTTTTCAGCCGGCACGGTCTTGGACGGGTCATAACTTTTCGTCGCATAACGCCAATTCAGTAACTCGGTTATTTTGCTCATTCTTCATATTCCACGTAGGTCAACGGTCTTTATCCAGCCCAATCCGAATACCTTCAGGATTGCGCTCCGGCTTATACTGCGGATTAAAGTCAACTTGAAGGTCAAGCAAAAAATGAAGATCGGCGAGATTTCGCGACGCACAGGCCTTGCTGCTTCAGCAATACGCTACTACGAGGAGCAAGGCCTGCTGGACGCTCCCACGCGTGACGTGAACAACTATCGCTATTACAGCGAAACCACCATTAAACGCTTGGAAGTCGTGATCCACGCGCAAAGGCTGGGGTTTTCCCTCGACACCATCCGTGGCCTCTTCCTTCATGACGGTAGCTGCTCCAAATCCCTCACTCTGCAACAGATCAATGTACGCCTGGAGGAGATACAGCACATCGAAGCCACGCTAAAAGTGCAGCGTGAGGAGTTGTTGATGCTGCAAGAAGTCCTCGAAGAAAGCCTTCGTACGGGCATCGCACCTGGATTGGATTGCCCAAGCAGCGTGGAGCGATTACGACCTGATCGAGCCGTAGTCATGCGAAGCAAACACATGATGGCTACCAGCAAGTAAAGAAAGCGCAATACTGCGAGATCTGGATCTCAACCAAATACAAACCTGATGCTGCCTCTCGCACTGACAGATTGCTATAAAGCGATAAGCAAGAAAAAACCCCACAGCATCAACGATCCTGTGAGGTTTTATCACCAGCTTTACCAATCCGGCATCAAACCACGCTGATCATCTCTGCACTCAACTGCGCCGCATTGAACCCCACCAGGGTGACACTGCTGTCCCCCGCCAGAATCACGCTGTCACTGCCGTGCTGGGTAGTCGCACCGAGCACAGCATCGGCGCTGGCAAACAGCGACTTGGCGAACACCAGCAGGTCTTTCCCATTCTGATGAATGTTGAAGTCACTGATCACGTCGTGGCCGAACCCGCGCTGGTCGAAAACAAACAGGTCGCTGCCCACGCCACCGCTGAGTTGGTCATTACCCTGCCCGCCGATCAAGACGTCATTGCCGTTGGCGCCATACAGCGCGTCGTTACCGGTGCCGCCCAGCAGTGTGTCGTTGCCCTCACCGCCGTGCAGCAGGTCATTGCCGGCGCCACCGTCGAGCCGGTCATTGCCGTTCTGGCCGAATATCAGGTCGCGAGCGGCGGTGCCTTTGAGGGTGTCGGCCAGCTGGCTGCCTTCGATGGATTTGGCATACGCCTTATCGGCGCCGAACAGGCCTTCGAAGTCGAGTTTGCCACTGGTCACCGTATAGGCCGGCGTGAGGGCCTCGCCGATACCACCGAAGAGCCCGCCCAGCACGGGCACATGGCCGAGGCTGTTGGCCAGGCCGGTTTCGAACTCTACATGCTCTACGCCGTGCAATTCCTTCAGACCATATTGGCCGCTGCTGTCGTTCAGAAACAACGTGCCATCGCTGAGTTTCACCGCTTCGTAGGAAGACGCGGTGCCTTTGAGGAAGACTTTGTCGTTGCCTTCGCCGCCGGCGACGATATCGGTACCGGTACTCACCCGGAAACTGTCGTCACCCTTGAACCCGTCGAGGAAGTCATCGCTGCGGCCGTCCTGCAGCTTGTCCGAACTGTCGGTGCCCAGCAGGAAAGCCGGTGTGCCGTAGTGGTTGGAGGTGGCGGTCTGTTTGTCGCTGACCCAGGTAAAGCTGCGGCTGATGGCGTCGAGGTTGCTGATGATGATGGTGCTGTCGCGCTCGATGTAATCGTAGAAGGTCGATTGGGCGATACGCTGGATAGGGTTGATGAAAATGCCTTCCAGGTGCGCGGCCCATCCTGACAGGTTGGCAATCGAGAACGGACCATTGGGCCAGGTTGGCAGCGCGTAGATTGTGTCGAACAGCACGATGTTGTCAGTCGTCGAGGTGTAACTGGCATCACTGCCTTGAAGCGCATCGATAATGGCGCTGCCCACGTTGGTCTCTTGACCCGTGAGACGGTGGACCACATCGTTTTCAAAACCGAAGTTGAAGATGCCGTCGCTGTTGCTGGACTTGGGCGACTCCATGCCAAAGTAGTCCGAATCCTTGAAAAAACCGTCGGCCAAAGTGTCCTTGCCGATATACATACTGTTGGTAACGGAGCCACCCTGGCTATAGCCGGTGACCAGAACATCCTTGCCGCTCAGGTTATGGCCGGTGGCGTAATCCTTGATTGAGTTGAGCAGGTAGTCGTAGCCGTTGATATAAGAGTTATCGATCATCGCCGGCCAACCCAGCAGATCAATTGGCGAGTTGGTGCCGGCAATGGAAAAACCCATTTTGACTAATTGGCCGCTGTCATCGTATTGACCAAACACCCTGGCTTGAGAACCAAAGACGCCGTCGCCGGTAAAACTTCCAGTGACGTCGGTGTGGCTGCTATCAACCTGCAGTTCGCTCGCGCCGATCTCACGCCAGCCCTTGGGCAGCGCGAAGGTGTTGCCCTCGCCCAGCACAAGCCCCGGAATGTTGTAGAGCGCGCCGACGGTCGCTACACCACTGGTGTAAGTGGCGAGGGTCCAGGCATCTGAAATCAGGACGCGGGCGTCTTGCCCCTTGTAATCGAATATAGCCATGTCAGTACTCCTTGAGCCCAGCGATCAACACCGAAAGTCAACGGTAATACCTGATGCGTCGGGCTAAACAATATGCATTGAAGTTGTTGTTGTGCATTCTGTTCAGGCTGCTTCGTTGCTTAATATCGAGGTTGACCATTAAGGAAGCTCGTCAACACTAGCCTAGAAGTGCTGCGTTAAAGTGACCGACTATCGGATGACAAGTGTATGTACTTGGGGAGATAGACGACAAAAGCGCCATAAGCGCTGTTTGTCGAACAAGAGGTGAAGTTCTGTGTTGTTCGTGACTGGCGAGTCAAAGAAAATCAAACCCTTATAGCAAGTTGTGAACTGCAATAAGGGCTCAAGAAGTTCAGGTTTCTTTGGAGCTCAGGAAGAATAAACCTCAGCACCTTGGCATACAGACTGCTTGAACCTGGGTAATTGCTGCCGGGCCAGTTGCGCCTGCACGCCCGCGACGGCTTCAAGCACTCGTTGCGCCCAGTGCTCATCCTGCGGATCAACCACCACCACGCGAAAGCCGTGGTCGTTACCTTCAAGGCGCACACCCTCGGAATCATCCACGTGCAAATCAATGTCGAAGGCCGGCGGAAATTTCGAGGGGGTGTTCGACAGCCCATGCACCGTGAGGGCGTGATTATGCCGCACGCTGTTGACTACGCCGTCGACACGAATGCCGTACAGCATCAGCCAACGCCTGATGTAGGAAGGCGCCCTGCCCGATGAGGTGTAGACCCAGATACTGCAACCCTGGCGCCGCAGCTCTCGCGTCAGCGAACGGGTGCCAATACGCAGCGGTTCTCCCCACCAACGATGAGCGCAGGCCGGTAGCCAGCTGCTTTCGACATCAGCGTGGTGGAGCTGGCAAGCCAATGTGTCGTCGATATCAAAGGAGATGCGTACACGCGGTCGCTTGGCGGCACGCGTGAGAAGCGCCTGCTGGATAGCTTGCACAGCTCGGCTGGCGAGTGTTGGATACCGGCGCATTAATGGCCTCCCTGATAAATAGGCTGTGGTGCGTTGCTCAAGAAAAACGCCTTGGGATCCGGGGCCTGTTCCTCCAGGAAGGCGGCGTACTTTTTCTTGATTTTGGGCAATTCATACAACGCCTTGACCCCATGTTTGGCCGAGTTGCGGATTACCGAGGAAGGATTGAAGTAGCCCTCGGCATTTTCCAGCGTCAGCACGAACGGTGGCAACCCGGCCCGCATCAGCAGATAACTGACGATCAGCGAACCACTGCGGTTGTTGCCTTCGATGAACAACTGCGGCTTGCTGAGGATGCGCACATACACACCGGCCGCACGCTTCCACACCGATTCACTGCGATACGCGCAATACCAATTGAACAAGTCCTTGATACCGCCTTCAACGTTGTTGAAGAAGTGCTCCTCGGTGGCGGCCAGGTGCTGCGCGTATTCCACGCGGCGCGCCGGGTCACTACCGCAGAGCACCGTGGCGTTGATCTCCAGCATCAGGTCCAGATGATGAAGGTCAAACAGGTCAACGCCCCGTGCGACATAGTCGTCAACCAGCGCATAGCCTTCAAGCACGTTGTGCAGCACTTCGTCGGTCAAGGGGTCGCGCGGCTCGGTAAATTGCGTGCTGAGCTGGGCAAAGCGGCTCTGCACTTTGCGGAGCGCGCGTTCAATCGCTGACAAATCAAGACGATGCGTTGCAGACATTGGCGTTCCTGGGCTGACGGTGGCGCACGTGTGGTTTCTATCGAACATGGAGTTACTCAGCTGAATTTGCCGCTGATGTAATCCTCGGTCATCTGTTCACGCGGGCTGCCAAAAATCTGCGCGGTCGGGCCCATTTCCACCAGGTAGCCGGTACGCGTGCCCTGGGAAATATCCACCGAGAAAAATGCCGTGGTGTCCGCCACGCGGATCGCCTGCTGCATGTTGTGGGTGACCAGGGCGATGGTGTAGTCCTTCTTCAGTTCCACCATCAGTTCCTCTACCCGGCGAGTCGCAATCGGGTCGAGTGCCGAGCAAGGCTCGTCGAGCAACAGCACTTCCGGCTCTGTGGCGATAGCGCGGGCAATACACAGCCGTTGCTGCTGGCCACCGGAAAGCGACAGGCCGCTGACCTTGAGCTTGTCCTTGACTTCATCCCACAGCGCAGCGCCTTGCAGGGCGTGCTTGACGCGATCGCCCAGGTCACCTTTGTAGCGGTTCAAGCGCAGGCCGAAGGCGACGTTGTCGAAGATGCTCATGGAAAACGGGTTCGGCTGCTGGAACACCATGCCGATGTAACGGCGCACCACCACCGGGTCTACGCCCTTGCCATACACGTCCTGCCCCAGGAAATGCACGTGGCCTTCGAAACGAAAGCCCTTCACCAGGTCGTTCATGCGGTTGAGGCTGCGCAGTACCGTACTTTTGCCGCAGCCGGACGGGCCGATGAAACCGGTGATCTTGTTTTTCTCGATCGGCACATGGCTGTCACGCACTGCCATGAAGTTGCCGTAGAAAATCCTGTCCAGCTTGCAGTCCATGACCACAGGCGATTGGGTAACAAACGGAGCGGCTATTTGCGCAGTTGAGACGTTCAAGATTCAGATGCTCCCGTTCTTAATACTTAGGCTTGCCGAAGATACGGCTCACAATATTCACGACCAGCACGATCATCACCAACACCAACGAGGCCGCCCAGGCGAGCTCCAGCTGGTTGTCGAAGGGCATGCCGGAAAAGTTGTAGATCAACACTGCAAGGGAGGCCGTGGGGTTCATCACCGCCAAGTCGCCGTCGTGGTAGATCCAGTAGTTGCTGAACAGCGCGGTGAACAACAACGGCGCGGTTTCGCCTGCGGCACGTGCCACTGCAAGCATTACGCCGGTGAGGATCGCTGGCAGGCCGGTCGGCAAGATGATCTTCCAGATCACTTGGGAGCGGGTGCAGCCCATGCCATAGGCGGCGTCCTTCATGATCTTGGGCACCATGCGCATCGACTCTTCAGCCGTCAGCACCACGATGGGCAGCATCAGTACCGCCAGTGCCACGCCGCCTGCCGGTGCCGAGTAGGTGCCGGTGGTCATGACCACCAAGGCATAGGCAAACACCCCGGCCAGGATCGAAGGCAAGCCGGTGAGCATCTTGGCGGCAAAGCGTGCAGCGTTGGCCAATTTGCTGTCCGGCCCCAGTTCGGCCAGGAAGACCGCGGCCATGATGCCGACCGGCACCGCAATCGCCGCAGCGATACCGACCATCACAAAGGTGCCGGCCATGGCGTTGCCGAAACCGCCGCCTGTTTCGAAGCCGGTGGGCGGCAGTTCGGTGAACACCTCCAGGCTCAGGCGTGCGCCGCCACGGGTGATCAGCATGTAGAGCACGGAAATCAGCGGCACACTGGCCAGCAGCGCGCCAAACCATACCAATGTGGTCAACACCAGACTGCGCAAGGCGCGGCCTTCGAACTTGCGCTGCAGGCTCGGCACAGCGGTGATAGGGGATGTGAGATTCGTCATCATCGGTTACCCCGTTGGGCGTAGAGCATGATCATGGAACCGATGACATTCACCAGCAGCGTGATGAACATCAAGACGAGAGCGGCGTACATCAATACCTCCACCTCGTTGGGCCCGGCTTCGGGGAAGTTCAGCGCCAACAAGGCTGCCAACGTATTGGCCGGCGCGAACAGCGAGAGTGAAATGTTGTTGGCGTTGCCCACCAGCATCGCCAGCGCCATGGTTTCGCCCAGCGCACGGCCGAGGCCGAGTACCAGGGAGCCGAAAATACCGGTGGCGGCGGATGGCACCATCACCTTGAGAATCGCCTCCCAATGGGTGGTGCCCATGCCGTAGGCGGCCTGCTTGGTCTTCATCGGCACGCTGGTGAGCGCGTCCTGGGATACGGCGGCAATCGTCGGCAGAATCATGATGGCCAACACCAGCGCCGCAGGCAGCAACCCCGGCCCGCTCAGGGACGTGCCGAAAAACGGTATCCAACCCAGTTCGCTGTTCAACCAGGTGGTCAGTGGCCGAATGGCCGGGATCACCACGTAGATGCCCCACAGGCCGTACACCACGCTGGGGATAGCCGCGAGCAGCTCAACGATGGTGCGAAACACAGCGGCCAGTTTGGCCGGCAGAAAGTCCTGAGTCAGGAAAATCGCCATGCTGACACCGAAAAAGCCTGCAATCAGCAGCGCGATGAAAGCGCTGTAGAGCGTGCCCCAAATGGCCGGCAAGATCCCGTACTTGCCCTGGTTAACGTCCCAGACGCTGCCAAAAAGCACATCGAACCCGTGCTTTTCCATGCCCGGCAAGGCCTTGCGTCCCACCTCGAATACCAAGGCTGCGACCAACGCCAGAATCAGTACCACCCCGATTCGCGCGAGCCCACGGAAGGTGCGATCGACCAGAAAGTCTTTGGACGAGGGAGGTTGGCAGGCAGAATCCCGGTTAACCGGTACGACGAAAGGTTTGTTCATTGGCTAATTCCGGAACAGGGGGGAAACGCCCCCGGCGCGGCAAACAGCCCACACCGAGAGCGGCCTCACGGGTGTTACTGAATGTTGGCGGATGCCTTGCGAACCTGCTCGACCACCGATGGCGGCAGCGGGATGTAGCCCATGGAGTCGGCGATTTTCTGCCCCTCGGTCAGGCTGTACTCAACCATTTCGCGCATGGCCTTGGCCTTGGCAGGGTTGCCGTTGTCCTTGCGGAAAATCATCCAGGTGTAAGAGGTGATCGGGTAAGACTTGGCACCGTCCGGGTCAGGCAACCAGGCCACCAGGCTTTCCGGCATCTTAACTGCGGCCAGGGCCTCGGCGCCGCTTTCGGCGTTCGGCACCACGTACTGGCCGGCCTTGTTCTGCAACTGGGCGAAGTCAACCTTGGCCAGTTTGGCGAAACCGTACTCGATGTAGCCAATCGCGCCTGGGGTCTGGCGTACGGTGGCGGTCACACCATCGTTCTTGGGCGACTTGATGAATTTGTCGCTGGCCGGCCAGTTGACGGTGTTGCCCTCCCCCAGTGCCGTTTTGAATTCAGGGTTGATGGTCGCCAGGTGCTTGGTGAATACCGCCGTGGTGCCGCTGGAGTCTGCGCGTACCACCACGGTGATCGGCGTGTCGGTGAGTTTCAGGTCCGGGTTGGCGGCGACGATCTGTGGGTCGTTCCACTTGGTGATCTTGCCCAGGAAGATGTTGGAGTAAACATCGCGTGGCAGCTTGAGGCCCTTGGGATTGCCCGGCAGGTTATAGGCCAGCACGATTTCACCGGCAGTCATTGGCAGCAACTGCACGCCTTCGGCGACCTTGGCGATGTCTTCGTCTTTCATGGCCGAGTCACTGGCGGCGAAGTCGACGGTTTTATTCAGGAAGTCCTGCACACCTGCGCCGCTGCCCTTGGACTGGTAATCCACGGTGACGCCAGCGGTCTTCTTGCTGAAATCCTTGAACCAGGTGAGGTAGATCGGTGCAGGGAAGCTGGCGCCGGAGCCGGTGAGGCGCACGTTTTCGGCGGCGAAGGTCAAGGAGGAGGCACACAGGGATACCGTAACGGCGAGTGCTGCGGACTTCATCAAGCTTTTCATTAAAAGGAACTCGTTGTGGTGACGGGCTCCCGAACTGTGAAGCAGGGTTGTTACATTTTTATGAAAATTGAATGGCGAGAGGGCGTTTTGTCCCGCTTTGCCGCCACAGCGTTGTATTTTTAGGGCATTGGTTAGTAACAAATTACGACTAAAGTGCTGTCATCCCTCTAGCGTTACTGATCTTGCTCCCGCGACGGTCGACGCCGATCCAACTGACGCTCCGCGATCCAACTGTGGGAGCTTGCTTGCCTGCAATGACGGCCCGACAGCCAACGCCTATTTACCTGACACCCACAGTTGGATCGCGCGGTGTCAGATAAATAGGTGCCAGGCGCAATGCCGCCATCGCAGGCAAGCCAGCTCCCACATGTGGACCTAGGGGTGCCAGTGAAATAGGCGCTCTACCGTCCCCCTCAGGGCTAGCGGCAGCCTCGCGTCAGGCTTACTTGCCTTCAGTCAACGCGTTGTAGCTGGTGAACAGGTTGCGGTAGTCCGGAATGTGGTTGGAGAACAACGTCCCCAAGCCCTCGATGTCGTTGCGCCAGTCGCGGTGCAGCTCACAGGCCAGACCAAACCAGGTCATCAGTTGCGCGCCATTGGCCGACATGCGGGCCCAGGCGGACTGCTGGGTCAGTTCGTTGAAAGTGCCGGAGGCGTCGGTGACCACAAACACTTCAAAGCCTTCGGCCAGGGCCGACAGCGCCGGGAACGCCACGCACACTTCGGTCACGACGCCGGCAATGATCAATTGCTTCTTGCCGGTGGCCTTGATGGCCTTGACGAAGTCTTCGTTGTCCCAGGCATTGATCTGGCCTGGGCGCGCAATGTACGGCGCATCCGGGAACAGTGCCTTGAGCTCGGGCACCAGCGGGCCATTGGGGCCGGTTTCGAAACTGGTGGTCAGGATCGTCGGCAACTTGAAGTACTTGGCCAGGTCAGCCAGGGCCAGCACGTTGTTCTTGAATTTGTCCGGGTCAATGTCGCGGACCAATGACAGTAAGCCGGCCTGATGGTCGACCAACAGCACAGCGGCGTTGTCTTTGTCCAAGCGAACGTAAGGTGTAGACATCGTGGTACTCCTGATAAAGAAGGTGACGCCCCGAGTGGGCGCCCCGTAAAGAACCCAGCGTGTTTACTAGCGCTGTGAGTCTAGTACTTCGTGGTTGTTTGCCACTTCCTGAGCCTTGACATAGCTCTCGATGAGAAGCTGGTAGTGCGGCACGGCCTGGGTGTAGACGTTGGCCCATCCAAAAAACAGTGGAACCACCTTAATCATCGCGTTCAGGGTTAGGTAGTGGCTGAAACGGGCCGCTCCATCTCAAAAATGGAACAATGCAGCCGCACGGTGGCAAGGGCACTTGGACGTGCCGGTCGTTACAATGCGATCATCGGCTCCACCCCGTGGGTTTCAGGCACTTGCGCCAATCATGACCGTTCACTTATTTCCAGGCAGGTGCCTTCATGGACATCAAGCAGCTTAAATTCCTGATCGCGCTGGAGCAGACCCGCCACTTTGGCCAGGCCGCCGCGCGCTGCAACATCACCCAGCCCACCCTGTCGATGCGCCTGCGCAACCTGGAGGAGGAACTGGGCCTGGAGCTGGTAACCCGCGGCCAACGCTTCGAAGGTTTCACCCAGGCCGGCGAACGCGTATTGGCCTGGGCCAGGACCCTGCTCGCCGCCCACGACGGCCTGTTCGCCGAAGCCGCTGCGTGCCGCGGCCAGTTGGTCGGTAACCTGCGCCTGGGCCTGGTGCCCCTGAGCGGCTTCAACCCGATCAGCTTTATCCAGGGCTTGTCCCACAGCTTCCCGGAACTCAAGTTCAGCCTCACCTCCATGAGTTCGGACAAAATCATCGAAGCCTTGGGCACCAACCAACTGGACCTGGGCGTGTGCTACCTGGACCACGTCAGCCCCAATTACCTGGAGTTTTTCGAGCTGGGCGAAACCCGCGTCGGCCTGCTGTACGACACCCGCCACTTCCACTTCGAAGGCACACAGATGAGCTGGGAAGAAGCCGCCGAACTGCCCCTTGGGATGATCAGCAATGGCATGCACTACCGAAAATCCATCGACTTGAGTTTCCGCAGCCGCGGTCTCGATCCCCAGCCGATTCTGGAAAGCGACTCCACCTATCAACTGTTCCAGGCCATCCACGAAGGCTTCTGTTGCGCAATCATGCCGTTGGACAGCGGCCTGGAAAACCCCATCGAAAACCTGGCATTTATCCACCTGCCAGACGCCAGTGTCCTTGCGCCCCTGGGCATGGTGATGCGCAAGACCGAACCGCGCTCGGTCATCGCAGAGAAGTGTTTTGCCGAGGCCAGGCGGTTGTTTGCACCCAATACCCAGGCTTAGCCGGCCTGAGTTTGCAGCGCGCACAAAAAGGCGCTCCGTAGAGCGCCTTTTTACCGCCGATTGTTTTACTGCAAGCTGACCTGACGCAGCTCGGGTTTGGTCTCACCACCAATCATGATGCGTTTTGGCTTGGCCTCTTCAGGCACTTCACGCAGCAGGTCGATGTTGAGCAAACCGTTGGTCAGGGATGCGCCACGTACTTCGATATGGTCCGCCAAGCGGAACGACAACCGGAACGCACGTTGGGCAATGCCCTGGTGCAGGTAAGCGACCTTATCGTCGGTTTCGCGTTTTCCGCCGGAAACCGTCAATACACCCCTCTCGACCTGGATATCCAGATCCTCCTCGGTCAGGCCAGCGACGGCGATCACGATGCGGTACGCGTCGTCACCGTGCTTTTCCACGTTGTGAGGTGGATAGGAATTCGGAGCCTCGCTGCGCAGCGCCGACTCGAACAGGTCATTGAAGCGATCAAAGCCCACCGATTGGCGGAACAGTGGGGCCAACGACAGGGTAGTAGCCATTTTAAAATCTCCTGAGTTTCTCCAAGTGATTTAGTACACGACCCGGATTCGGCATCGCGTGATCAAAAATTTATGGACGCGCAAAAGGAATTCAAGAGGGCTGGAAAAAATTTTTCTTGCGCAAGGGGCGATCACCCAAGCCCAAGTGTTATGGCGTGTGCTCTAATCAAAATGCCAGGCGTGCTTTACCCCGTGAGCGCCTGAGACAGCCCTTGAGGTACAAAAAAATGAAAATGACATTCCCGGCCCTGGCATTGGGCATTCTGATCACCCAAGGGGCCCTGGCCGCTGGAGATGGTACGGCGGCGCTGGGAGGCGGTGTCGGCGGTGTATTGGGCAACGTGGTCGGCCAGCAGCTTGGTGGCTCGACAGGTGCGGCCATAGGCGCCGGCGTGGGGGGCGCAGCCGGGAGTGCAGTGGGTGCGCAGAAGGGCAACAAGACCGAAGCGGCGATTGGCGGCGGTTTGGGCTCGGCAGGCGGTTCGCTGATTGGCAATCGCCTGGGCGGCACCACCGGTTCAACCATCGGCGCCGGCGTGGGTGGCGCAGCCGGTGGCGCGCTGGGTAACAACCTGGCCGATGACGAGAGCGGTCATCGTTCCGGTGGTGGCAAGCACAAAGGCAACAAACATAAGCACAAGAACAAGCACCACTGATCGCGTGGCACGGCGCTGTTAGCCACCAAACACTAACCTGTGGCGAGGGAGCTTGCTCCCGTTGGGGCGCGAAGCCGCCCCGCTCTTTTGTTCAAAGAGGCTGGGACTGCTACGCAGTCCAACGGGAGCAAGCTCCCTCGCCACAGTTACCGTTTCGTCGCCTTTACATCGGCGTGCTGCTCACCACACGCAACGCCAACCCTTCATAAGCGTCCAGGGTAATCGTGAACGCGCCCTCCTCGGTCAAATCGCCTTCCACCCGCTCATTGATGATATCCACCACCGGCCCCGGTGCGATGTTGGGCAGGTGCAGGGTTTCGGTGATCGGCGTGGCGCCAAAGTTCAGCGCGGTGATTTGCGTGCCCTTACCCGCCGGTAGTTCGTGCACCATGATCAGCAAGCCGGGATGCTCGACATCCGGCACCAGGATCTGGCGGCTGGCGGCGATGTCGTAGGCGCGGCGTACGGCGAGGATTTTTTGCAGTTGGGAGGCAAAGGACTCCGGGTCCTGCAGTTGGCTGTTCAGGCTGCCATACAGGCTTTTGGAGCGCGGCATTTGCCCAGCTGACAGTTCGGCGTCGGGGTTCAGGTCTACCAGATCATAGGCGCCACGGTGAATCCAGCGTGTGTCGCCATCGGCCATCAGGTGCGCCACGTCTTCGGCCGCCAACGGCAGCGCGCCCACCAGGTCCCAGCCGGACAAGGCAAACACCCCAGGTTGCATGGCGTTGTACATCACCAGCAGCAAATGGATCTGGCGAATCTGCTGGATATCCGCCGGGGTGATCGCCTCCAGGTCACGAATACCCAGGGCTGCGATGATGATGCTGGCGGTGGTGCAGGACACGCCGTTGGTGACGAACTTGAGGTTGTACGGCGCATGCTCACCGGTCAGGCGTTCGTACATCTGTTCGCGGATATGCTCGCGCAGGATGTTGCCGGGGAAGGTCTGGCCCTGGAACAGGAAGCTGTCATGGGCGTGTAGCGTCCAGAAGTGCACCAGCTCCAGGGTCAGTTCATCGTGGTTCTGTAGCGCGTGAATCAGCGAGCCGGGGTCGATGCCGAGGCTGTGCATCTGGCGCAGCATCAGACGCAGGAACTCGGTGTCGCCCATCAGCAATGCATGCTGGTAGGCCGGCCGGGTGATGAAGTCATAAGACAGGTCAGCGCCGCCGTGGGACATGGACGCGATGTCGTCCACGGTGAGGTTGAGTTCCTGAAAACTGAACCCGCCCGCCTTGCGAATGGCGCCGCCGAGTAACTGATTGCCGGTGATCGACAGCGGATGGCTTTCGGACCAGGCCGTGCCATCGAGCTTTCGCTCCACGCCGAGAAAGCCGTTGGCATCCAGGCGCAGGATTTTCGCGCCCATCACATCAATGGCGTGCAGCGCATCACCGATGATCATCTGCTGCGCAGCAAACGAAGGGTCGAGCCAGTTGAGCGACGGCTGGCCTTCCTTGAAGTAGTGCAGGTACACCCAGCGCCGCGGCTTGCCATCTACGCCGAGCACCACCGGGGTGGCGCTCCAGTCGGTTTCTTTGACGCCGGGCTCGAAGAAAATCACCCGCTGCAATTGGCCAACGATGTAGTGCTTGTCGCGCAGTGCGTCTACCTGGGACGGGCTGAGGTTTTGTGCATCGCGTCCGGCAGTCACGTCGGGCAGCAACGGCCAGTCTTCCTCGCGTATTTCAACCATGTGGTACAGGCCGGGATAGTCCTCATAGGCCATTTCTGCCAGGCGAAAGTCCGCGCCCTTGCCGGTGTGCGACGGGATCACATCGTCGATGATCACCGCATTGTGCGCGGCAGCCATGCGCGTCAAGGCCTGCAATTGTGCCTCGGTGCCCAGTTGCGGGTCGATGTCGAAGCTGATGCGGTCGAAATTACCGTCGATGGTCGGGGTGTGCTCGGTGCCAGACAAACCACCGGACTTCTTCAGCGGGCCGTTGTGAATGCCCTGGATGCCGATCTTCGACAGGGTATGCCACAGGGTTTCGTCCCCCAACGCTTCCAGCACGGTGCCGCCTTCGCGGGTGACAATCGAGGCGGGGTAGGCCGTGAACCACACCGACGACAAGGCTGAAGCGTCACGCGGCCGGGTCTGTGCATAAGGCTGCTGCCACAGGCGGCCTTGCCCCGAATACAGCTTGGCTCGCTGGCGCGCTGCGTGGAGCATGGAATGTTGCACCAGCCAGTTCACATGATCGTTGTTCGCCGCGGTCATAAGCTCGGTACCTGTCGTGGTGAAAAGGGTCGGTGTAAGCATATGAGGGGCGTGGGCGGCATTCGTTGCATCGCAATAGAACGCTTACCCTGTAGGAGCGAGCTTGCTAGCGAAAAACGTCAACGATAACGCGTGCTTCCTGAATGAACGCGGCGCCTGTGAGTTTTTCGCGAGCAAGCTCGCTCCTACAGAAGACATTCACCTGCGCTGCCGCCTTGCGTCGCTTGCCGGTACTGCCTAGGGGTGAACCCGGTTGAAGATTTGAACTGCCGGGTAAACGCGCTGTGATCGGTGTAGCCGCATTGCAGCGCCACCTCGGTAATCGGCAGCTCGGTATGCAACAACCGCCGGGCGTGTTCCAGCCGGACTTTCTGGATCATTTGCCGGGGGGTGAGGTGAAAGACGCGCTTGCAGTAGCGCTCCAGTTGCGCCACGGAAATCCCGGCGATGCGGGTCAATTCCCCCAGGGTGACACGGCGGTTGAAGTGGCTGCGGATGTGTTCGTCCACCGCCGCCAGACGCTGATAGGCCGGGTGGGTTTCACTGGCTGATTGCAGGTCTACCGAGATCCCGGCCAGGCCGATGATCGCACCGAGCTGGTTGTACAGCGGCCACTTGTGGGTCAGGCACCAGCCCGGTTCGCGGGTGCCGTAGAGGTGCAGTTCGAGTTGATCCTCCAGTACCAGGCCTTGCTTCAGCACGCGCCTGTCCTGCTCGGTATAGCCGGGGCCCAATTGCGCGGGAAACACTTCGGCGCTGGTCTTGCCCAGCAGCGGTTGCAGTTGTTTGAGGCCGCAGCGTTGCACCAGGGTGCGGTTGGCGAGCACGTAGCGAGCGTCGATGTCCTTGATGAAAATCGCAGCATTGGGCAGTACATCAAGCATCGGCAGCAACTGCTCTACCCCGCTTAATAGCTGCTCGATGCTGTGGGGTCGGCTGCCTTGGAAAAGGCTCGCGAACGCGCTTTGCAACATGACTTTCTCAGCCCCTTTATTCGTCGACAGCCAGCAGATTGAGGCATGGGGCGAGCGCTGTCGAGCGCGGCAAATTGTGCTGAATTCGTCATCCATCCCTGCGCAAAACATCAATCGTCAGCCTGCCTGATGGGTTCAGGATAGCGCCACTGCATGCCTATCCAATAACTCACAAGAAGGCGCCGCTATGTCAGGCCAAGGCAAGTTCAAGAAACAGCTGTCACTGATGGACCTCACCTTTATCGGGTTGGGAGCCATCTTCGGTTCGGGTTGGTTGTTCGCCGCCAGTCACGTGTCTGCCATCGCAGGCCCGGCGGGGATTTTTTCCTGGTTGCTGGGCGGTTTCGCCGTGCTGTTGCTGGGCATTGTCTACTGCGAACTGGGCGCCGCCCTGCCCCGCGCTGGCGGCGTGGTGCGCTACCCGGTGTACTCCCATGGCCCGCTGCTGGGCTACCTGATGGGCTTTATCACGCTGATCGCGTTTTCCAGCCTGGTGGCGATTGAAGTGGTCGCCTCGCGCCAATATGCGGCAGCCTGGTTTCCCCAGTTGACCAAGGCCGGCTCCAGCGACCCCACCACCCTGGGCTGGCTGGTGCAATTTGCCTTGCTGTGCCTGTTCTTTGTGCTCAATTACCGCAGCGTGAAGACCTTTGCCATCGCCAATAACCTGGTGAGCGTATTCAAGTTCATCGTGCCGTTGCTGGTGATCGGCGTACTGTTCACCTTCTTCAAGCCGGAGAACTTCCAGGTGCATGGCTTTGCACCGTTCGGCTTGTCGGGCATCGAGATGGCCGTGTCGGCGGGCGGGGTGATCTTTGCCTACCTGGGCCTGACGCCGATCATTTCGGTGGCCAGCGAAGTGAAAAACCCACAGCGCACCATCCCCATCGCCTTGATCCTCTCGGTACTGTTGTCTACGGCCATCTATGTGCTGCTGCAAACCGCGTTCCTCGGCGGCGTGCCTACCGAAATGCTCGCCAATGGCTGGGCCGGCATCAGCAAGGAACTGGCCCTGCCCTATCGCGATATCGCCCTGGCACTGGGCGTGGGCTGGCTGGCCTACCTGGTGGTGGCCGATGCAGTGATCTCCCCCAGCGGCTGCGGCAACATCTACATGAACGCCACCCCGCGCGTAGTGTATGGATGGGCGCAGACCGGCACCTTTTTCAAGATCTTCACGCGCATCGATGAGAAGTCCGGCATCCCGCGCCCGGCGCTGTGGCTGACCTTTGGCCTGTCGGTGTTCTGGACCTTGCCGTTCCCGTCCTGGGAAGCGCTGATCAACGTGGTGTCTGCCGCCCTGATCCTCAGCTACGCGGTCGCTCCGGTGACGGTCGCCGCCCTGCGCCGCAATGCACCCGACATGGCGCGCCCGTTTCGGGTCAAGGGCATGGCGGTGCTGGGCCCGCTGTCATTCATCATCGCTGCGTTGATCGTCTACTGGTCGGGCTGGAGCACGGTGTCATGGCTGCTGGGCCTGCAAATTCTGATGTTTGCGGTGTACCTGCTGTGCGCGCGCTGGGTGCCGACCGCGCACCTGAACCTCAAGCAACAAGTACGCTCCTCGGCCTGGCTGATCGGCTTCTACGCCGTGACCATCCTGCTCTCCAAACTCGGCAGCTTTGGCGGTATCGGGGTGATCAGCCACCCGTTTGACACCTTGGTGGTGGCGGCCTGCGCCCTGGGCATTTACTACTGGGGCGCCGCCACAGGCGTACCCGCCCACTGGGTACGCCTGGAGCAGGAAGAGGACGAAAGCGAAGCCGTCAGCGACGTGCACTACAGCACCCCACTATCCCCGACTACCCACTGATGGAGCGCCTTATGAAACGGCTGCATGTGATTGACTCACACACCGGCGGTGAACCTACACGCCTGGTCATGAGCGGCTTTCCCGAACTGGTCGGTGCCTCGATCGCCGAGCAACTGGAGCACCTGCGCACCCACCACGATCAATGGCGCCGCGCCTGCCTGCTGGAGCCACGGGGCAACGATGTGCTGGTGGGCGCGCTGTACTGCGCGCCGGTTACGCCGGGGGCGACCTGCGGGGTGATCTTCTTCAACAACGCCGGCTACCTCGGCATGTGCGGCCACGGCACCATCGGCCTGGTTGCCTCGCTGCACCACCTGGGGCTGATCCAACCGGGCGTGCACAGCCTTGACACGCCGGTCGGCCCGGTCGCGGCCACCTTGCACGACGACGGCAGCGTGACCCTGCGCAATGTACCCGCTTACCGCTACCGCAAGCAGGTGCCGGTTGAAGTGCCTGGGCATGGCGTGGTGCTGGGCGACATCGCCTGGGGCGGCAACTGGTTCTTCCTGGTGTCGGACCACGGCCATGAGTTGCAGATGGACAACGTGGAGGCCCTGAACGACTACACCTGGGCCATGCTCAACGCCCTCGAAGCCCAAGGCATCCGTGGCGCAGACGGTGCGCTGATCGACCATATCGAACTGTTCGCCGACGACGCCCACGCCGACAGCCGCAACTTCGTGATGTGCCCCGGCAAAGCCTATGACCGCTCCCCCTGCGGCACCGGCACCAGCGCCAAGCTCGCCTGCCTGGCCGCCGACGCAAAACTGGCCGCAGGAGAACCCTGGGTCCAAGCCAGCATCACCGGCAGCCAGTTCCTGGGCCGCTATGAGTGGGACGGCGAACGCGTACGTCCATTCATCACCGGCCGCGCCTACATGACCGCCGACAGCACGTTGCTGATCGACGAACAAGACCCGTTTGCCTGGGGCATCTGAGCCCATTATTCATTCAACTGAAACCGGAGTTAGCACCATGAGCGACAACATCTTCACCGGCTGCATGCCCGCCCTGATGACCCCTTGCACCGCCGAGCGCCAACCGAACTTCGACGCACTGGTGGCCAAGGGCCGCGAGCTGATCGACATCGGCATGAGTGCCGTGGTGTATTGCGGTTCCATGGGCGACTGGCCGCTGCTCACCGAGGCCCAGCGCCAGGAAGGCGTGGCGCGCCTGGTGGCTGCGGGTGTGCCGACCATCGTCGGTACGGGGGCGGTGAACAGCCGTGAAGCCGTATCCCACGCAGCCCATGCCGCCAAAGTCGGCGCCGATGGTTTGATGGTGATTCCCCGCGTGCTGTCCCGAGGGGCTTCGGTCACTGCGCAAAAGGCCCACTTTGCAGCAATCCTCAACGCCGCCCCCAACCTGCCGGCGGTGATCTACAACAGCCCCTACTATGGTTTCGCCACCCGCGCCGACCTGTTCTTCGAACTGCGCCGCGAACACCCGAACCTGATCGGCTTCAAGGAGTTCGGCGGCGCCGCCGACCTGCGCTACGCCGCCGAAAACATCACCTCCCAGGATGATGATGTGACCCTGATGGTCGGCGTCGACACCCAGGTGGTACACGGCTTCGTCAACTGCAACGCCACCGGCGCTATCACCGGCATCGGCAATGCACTGCCCCGCGAGGTGCTGCAACTGGTGGCCCTGAGCAAAAAGGCCGCCAAGGGCGATGCCAAGGCGCGTCGCCAGGCCCGCGAACTGGAAGCTGCACTGGCGGTGTTGTCCTCGTTCGACGAGGGTTGCGATCTGGTGCTGTATTACAAGCATTTGATGGTGCTCAACGGCGACCAGGGTTACGCCCTGCACTTCAACGAAACCGACGGGCTCAGCGCTGCCCAGCGCCGGTATGCCGAGCAGCAGTACGCGCTGTTCCGTCAGTGGTATGCCAACTGGTCGGCCGAACAGAACGTCGTTTGATTTTCTGTAGGCGCGAGCTTGCTGTGGCGAGGGAGCTTGCTCCCGCTGACTGCGCAGCAGTCTCCGGCTTTTATTGGGGGCGCTTCGCACCCCAGCGCAAGCAAGCTTGCTCGCCACATAAGCTCGCGCCTACAACACCTCTTTTTTTTCCAGGATGTCCCCATGACTCTGACAGGCAAGATGCTGATCGGTCAGCAATCGGTTTGCGGCCATCGCGATGCGATCCGGGCCATCAACCCCGCTACCAACACCCCACTGGAACCCGCCTACGCTGGCGGGGATGAGCAGCACGTCGACCAGGCCTGCGCACTGGCGTGGGCCGCGTTCGACGCTTACCGCGAAACCACCTTGGCAGATCGCGCCACGTTGCTTGAAACCATCGCCACCCACATCGAAGCCCTGGGCGATGAGTTGATCGAACGCGCCTGCGCCGAAACCGGCTTGCCTCGCGCACGCATTGAAGGTGAACGCGGCCGTACCTGCGGGCAACTGCGCGCTTTTGCCCGCACCGTGCGCCTGGGCGAATGGCTCGACGTGCGCGTCGATACCGCACAGCCCCAGCGCCAACCCCTGCCCCGTGCCGACCTGCGCCAGCGCCATATCGCCCTGGGTCCGGTAGCCGTGTTCGGTGCCAGCAACTTCCCTCTAGCCTTCTCCGTGGCGGGCGGCGATACCGCATCGGCCCTTGCCGCCGGTTGCCCGGTGATCGTCAAGGCGCATAACGCGCACCCCGGCACCAGCGAGCTGGTGGGGCGCGCCATCGCCCAGGCGGTCAAAGATTGTGGCTTGTCGGAGGGTGTGTTTTCACTGCTCTACGGCGCGGGTAACGAGGTGGGTATCGCATTGGTGCGCGACCCGCGCATCAAGGCCGTAGGCTTCACGGGGTCGCGCAGTGGCGGTATCGCCCTGTGCCAAGCGGCGCAGGCACGCCCGGAGCCGATCCCGGTGTACGCGGAAATGAGCTCGATCAACCCGGTGTACCTGTTTCCTGCTGCGCTTGAAGCTCGGAGCGAAGCCTTGGCCGAAGGATTCGTCGCGTCGCTGACCCAAGGCGCCGGCCAGTTCTGTACCAACCCTGGCCTGATGATTGCCCTGCAAGGCGCCGCTCTGGACCGTTTTATTCAGTCTGCCAGTGAGCGGCTCTCGCGTTGCCCGTCCCAGACCATGCTCACACCGGGCATCTTCAGCGCTTACGAAACCGGCCTGAAGACCCTGGCCCAGCACGCTCACATCGCCGCCAAGGGCTTGCCAGCGACCGGGCCGAACCAGGGCCAGGCCCATCTGTACGTGACCCAGGCCGAGGCGTTCCTGAACAATCAACACCTGCAAGCCGAAGTATTCGGCGCCGCCTCGCTGGTGGTGCAGTGCCGTGATGTCGAGCACATGCGCCAGGTGTCCGAGCACCTGGAAGGTCAACTCACCGCAACCCTGCACATGGATGACCACGACCTGCCACAGGCGCGGGCATTGCTGCCGGTGCTGGAGCGCAAGGCTGGGCGCCTGCTGGTGAACGGCTGGCCGACCGGCGTAGAAGTGTGCGACGCCATGGTGCATGGCGGGCCCTTTCCGGCGACTTCGGATGCGCGCAGTACCTCGGTGGGCACGGCGGCGATCCTGCGATTCCTGCGCCCGGTGTGTTACCAGGACGTCCCGGACGCCTTGCTGCCCACCGCGCTGCAGCACGACAACCCGCTGCGGTTGCGGCGCCTGCTCGACGGCCAGCGAGAAGCATGATCATGGCCGATCCCAAGCAAGCAGACATCGTAGTAGTCGGCGCCGGCATTATCGGCGTCGCCTGCGCCTTGCAGCTGGCACGCCAAGGCCGCCGAGTCGTCGTGCTCGACCCGCAGGCACCCGGCATGGGCGCCTCCTACGGCAACGCCGGCCACCTGGCAACGGAGCAGGTGTTCCCCATCGCCGACCTGTCGATCCTCAAGCGCTTGCCCGCCATGCTCCTGGACCCCATGGGCCCGCTGCGCCTGGACTGGACCTACCTGCCCCGCGCCCTGCCCTGGTTTATTCGCCTGCTGCTGAACCTGCGGCCAGTGCGTTATCAGCGCACCGTAGCCGGCCTTCGCGCGCTGAACGAAGGCAGCCTGGGCGCGTGGCAACGCTTGCTGCAATCGATTGGGCAAGCGCCATTGCTGCGTGAAGACGGTTCGCTGTTGGTGTATGAGCGCGCCGAATCCCGCGCTGCACTGGATGCAGTGCAGCAACGCATGCGGCAGCAAGGCGTCGTCGTGGACTTCTGGAGCGGCGATGCGGTGCGCAAGGCTGCGCCGCAACTGAGCGACGCCATACAAGGCGGTTTGTTCTTTCCCGCTACCGGACATTTTCTGGACCCGTACACGGTGGTTGGCGAACTGGTGAACGCGGCCAAGGCTGAGGGGGTGCAATTTCTTCAGCAGCGCGTTCTGGACGGACGCCTGGAGGCTAGCGGCGTTTCCCTGATGACCGACCAAGGCGTACTGACAGCGCAGCAAGTGCTGATTGCCTGCGGCGCCCACTCGGCCAAACTCACCGCAGCTCTCACCGGCAAACAAGTGCCGCTGGACACCGAACGCGGTTACCACCTGATGCTGCCCCAGGAACAACAGCGCCTGCCCTTCGCGGTCACTTCACTGGAGCGCAAATTCATCATGACGCCCATGACCGGTGGCCTGCGCCTGGCCGGCACGGTCGAATTCGCCGGCCTCGACCGCCCAGCCAATATGCAACGGGCCTGGCAGTTGCACCGGTTGAGCAAAGGGCTGTTCCAACACGACTTGAGCGACAGCGAAGCCACGCCCTGGATGGGGTTTCGCCCTTCCCTGCCCGACTCGCTGCCGATCATTGACCGGGTGTGCGAAGGCAAAGTGCTGCTTGCATTTGGTCACCAGCATTTGGGACTGACACAAGCGGCGGTGACGGCCGAGTGGGTTGGGCAACTTGCTGCGGGTGAGCGGGTGCCAGAACTACAGCCTTATCGGCTAGATCGTTTCTGAACCTTACCGTGGTAAGCGCGAAGTGCTGAATAACGCATCAGCCGTTTCTTGGATTTCATCGCGCATCCATAGCTTGTTCAACCAACCGACAGGGATAGCCTGGACGCCGTAATACGCCCCCGCCAGTTGCCCAACGATTGCGGCAGTAGTGTCTGCGTCATCCCCAAGGTTGGCGGCAGCGAGTATCGCTTCAGCAAAATTTGAGGTCTGATCGAAACACCAGAATGCGGCCTCCAGCGAAGCCACCGCATAACCTGAGCCAACGATTTGAGCAGAGGTTTTATCGCGATAATCGCCAGAGGCGATAGCCTTGATCTTAGGGGCCAACAGCGCGGTGTGGGAAAAACTCAGCACCTGCTTCTTTGGAACACCGCTCAGGGCATTGCTGATAGCCTCGGCCAGCAGCAGGCAGCACTCGATAGCCTCCTGCGCGGCATGCGTAGTTCGCGAGCTTTGCTCGGCAAACAGGTGGATGTCCGCCCTATCTGGAAAGTAAAACAACACGACAGGTGCGAGGCGCATCATCGAACCATTGCCGGCCGAATACGGATGCGTTGAGCCCGCAAAAGCGTTGCCACTTTGCTGAAATTGCTCCAACGCTTCGCGAACCGTCATGCCGATATCAAAGCACTCTCCGGTAGAACTCAAGTAACCCCACTTCCACCAATTCAGATAACGTCCCATCTGGTCCATCGCGTCAAAACCGCCTTTGCGCAACAGGCTTTCGGCCAGACACAGAGCCATGGAGGTATCGTCAGTCCATTGGCCAGGCTTGAGGCTAAACGGTCCGCCGCCTAGCATATCCGTCACGGGAGAAAAGCTGCCGCGGGGCATGAATTCAACCGTCGTCCCTACCGCATCGCCACACGCCAGCCCAAGTAGGCTGCCGCGATAACGATCCAAAAGCGTGATATTCATTGCCACTCCTCGTGAAAATCTTGCTACACCCGCCAGGCTACTTGACCAACCGCTTCTCCTTGGAGGGGCGATAGCCGAAATACGCGCTGTAGCATTTGCTGAAATGGCTCGGCGAGACAAACCCGCACGCCACCAGCACATCCACCTGGGATAACTCGGTGTGCTGCAACAGGCGTCGCGCCTCAGTGACGCGCAGTTCCATGTAGTAGCGCTGCGGCGTGGTACCCAGCTGTTCTTTGAACAGGCGCTCCAACTGGCGGCGGGAACGGCCGGCGTAGACGGCGAGTTGATCGAGTTCCAGGGGTTCTTCGAGGTTGGCGTCCATCAACTTCACCACCTCGCGCAACGGCGCGCTGACACAGATGTTTTCAGTGGGTTTGATACGGCGGTAGCGTGACTCTTCGAACGCCAGGATATCTTCGATGCCTTCGACCAAGGCTTTGCCATGCAGGCTCTTGATCCAGTCCAAGGCCATATGGAAAGCCCCCGAGGGGCTGGACGCGGTGAGGCGGTCGCGGTCGATCACGTAGGGCTCGCTGGTGACCTGCGCCGCCTTGGACACTTCGGCCAGCGCCGGGCGATGTTCGGGGTGGATGGCACAGCGGTAACCCTGCAGCAGCCCCGCACGCCCGAGGAACCACGAGCCGTTCCACAAACCGGCAAGGCGCACGCCCGCTTCACCCGCACTGCGCAGCCATTGGATAAATGGCTCGCTCGCCTTGAGTTCGGTGCGAAAACCACCGCAGATCACCAACAGGTCCAAGTCCTGCAAGCTCGCCAGCGTCAGGTTCGCATCCGGGCGAATGACCAGGCCCAGGTCGCTGATCACTTCGCCCTCACCCCAGCCGAAGGTGCGCGTAGCGAACAGATCGGGGCGCAACAGGTTGGCGGTCACCAGCGTGTCGAGGGTCTGGGTAAAGGCCGGCAAGGAGAAGTGTTCGAGCAGCAAAAAACCGACACGGGTGACCGAGGTCGATTGCTGGGGATTATCACTGAGGTAGCGCAGGTTCTTGCCTTGCATGCCACCGCTGAACTGGCGTCTTTCCATCGAGGGTCGGCCCACGCTTATTGTTGTGCAGTGGGGGCTATCTTAGGGGCAAATGCAGTGCCTGTCTCAGGTGACGCTCGAGGCTGGCAGCGGCCATTGCACTGATCTTGATAAAAACTGTTCGTTTGAAAAGCCACGGCCCAGGCGCTGCGCGGTGATCTGATACGGTTTTTTCTTTTCGATCTGCGCCTGTATTGAAAACCGCTTGAGGCGGACAATAGCCCCATCCCGACACTCCTGTCGTCCCCTTCCCCTCGGAGGCCTTATGACCAAGATGGCAATTTTCCTGTTCGGCTTTTTGGTATTGACCATTGGCATCGGCATGTTGGCGACCATCTCGCCGGTCTAATCCCGCATCGTGGCGAGGGAGCTTGCTCCCGTGACGGCCTGCCAACCGACGGTGATCTACCTGACGCCCCGAGACCTAAATGTGGGAGCTGGCTTGCCTGCGATGACGGCCTGACGGTCAACTCAGTTGGACCGTGTACATATCCATTCCTGCGGTAGCGGCCACTTAGGGTTCCGCTTTTACAGCGGCTCACTTTTGAAAAGAGCCAAAAAGTAAGCAAAAGGCTCTTACCCCACCACTCGGCACCTCGCTTAGGCTGGGTGTGCCCGTACTCCTCCAGCGTGGTTTGACGGGGCGCCTAAGATCAAAAGCAGATCAAGAGCGACTCGCTTCGCATCGTGGTTACCGTCGGCTGCTACGGGTGCTTTGCAAAGTTGTATAGATACCTATGGTCATCGCAGGCAAGCCAGCTCCCACATTGGATCGCGGCGCATCAGTTATATCTGTGTCGGCTGCCAGGCCGTCGCGGGAGCAAGCTCCCTCGCCACAGATTTAGCGTCGTGCCGAAGTTATGTAGATACCTATGCTGCGATGACGGCCTGACAGTCAACGCGTTACCTACGCCACCTCAGCCCACAAACAGCATCGGATACAGCGACAGCACCAACAGCCCGGCCATGGACCAGTTGAACATCCGCAACCAGCGCGGCTCACGCAGCAAGTTGCGCAAGCCGCTGCCACACCCCACCCATACACACACGCTCGGCAAATTGACTACCGCAAACACCAGGGCGATCACCAGCACATTGGTGACATAACCCTCGGCAGGCGTATAGGTAGTGATCGCCCCCAGCGCCATGATCCACGCCTTGGGGTTGACCCACTGGAAGGCCGCCGCACCGAGGAAGGTCATCGGCTTGCCATGTTCATCCGGGTTATCAGACATGCCGCCCGCATTGGCAATCTTCCACGCCAGATACAACAAATACGCGGCGCCGACATAACGCAATAGCGTGTAGGCCCACGGAAACAGCTTGAACACCTCGCCCAAGCCCAGCCCCACACAAATCACCAACAGCATGAAGCCAATGCTGATCCCCAGCGCATGAGGCATCGAACGTCGAAAGCCGAAATTCACGCCTGAGGCCAGTAACATGGTGTTGTTGGGCCCAGGGGTGATCGAAGAGACAAAAGCGAACAGCACGAAAGCTGATAACAGGCTGGTAGACATGATCATGGCGCGGCATCCAAGCGGTGGTGATGTGCCTGCGACAGTAGGGGGTTATGGCGCGCTGCGCCCCGTACAGCTAGGGATGGATCGAGGCATACACTTGCAAAGCCTTCATCGAGAAGTAGCGCTTACCGAGGCGCATCGGGAACCGGTGTGGGAACCTGCCATGCCGGTTTTTTGCCTTCCTGACTGTCGAAAATACGCCGAGCCTTGCGAAAGTCCTCCACGTTTTCCACCACCCAGGTCCAGATAGGCGACATGCGAATCAAAAGCTCCCTGCCCAGCGGCGTCAGCTCGTACTCGACGCGGGGAGGAATTTCACCGAACTCGCGCCGAACCAACAAACCATCGCGCTCCATGGCACGAAGCGTCTTGGTCAACATGCGCTGAGTCACACCCGTCATCTGTCGTTTTATCTCGGCATGACGCATTGCACCGTACACACCCAGGGCATGCAGGATGCCCAATGCCCAGCGGCTACCGGCATGAGCAAGGACTTCACGCCTGACGCCATCGTCCTCCTCTCTGAGCGACTGGCAGATAACTTCTGCCTGGCTGAGCGTTTCCTGATCGGTCATTTCTACCCCTGGTATCACACGTGTGCCTTCTTATGAGCGCTGCCGAATCGTGCCAGCATGGGCTCATCTTATCGCCAACAGGTCTGCGGAGAAATCATGCCTGAAATGACCCCACTTCCCCCTCAATCGATCCTCGTTCTAGGTGCCGGCGAACTCGGCCTGCCGGTTTTGCGCAACCTGGCGCGGGAGGCCAAACGCGCGCCCGGTTCCACCATCAGCGTATTACTCAGGGAATCGACCATCAACACTCAAGCGCCCGAGAAAAAGGCAGACATCGATGAGCTGCGCAGCCTGGGCATCCAGATGGTCGCCGCAGATCTGGTGAACGACTCAATCGATCAACTTGCCAAGGTCTTCGCACGCTTCGATACCGTGATCGGCTGCGCGGGCATGATCGCGGGCCGAGAAACCCCGATGAAGCTGGCAACCGCCGCACTCAAATCCGGCGTGAAGCGCTACTTCCCCTGGCAGTTTGGCGTGGATTTCGAAGTGATTGGCCGGGGCAGCCCCCAGGATCTGTTCGATGCCCAACTGGATGTGCGTGAGTTGCTGCGCGCCCAGGACAACACTGAATGGGTCATCATCTCGACAGGCATGTTCACCAGCTTCCTGTTCGAGCCGGTGTTCGAGGTCGTCGACTTCGACAACAACACAGTGAACGCCCTGGGCAGCCTCGAGAACAGCGTGACGCTCACGACACCGGACGACATCGGTACGCTGACAGCGCAAATCGTGTTCTTCGAACCGCGCATGCGCAATCAGATTGTCTATCTCGCCGGCGACACCGTCACGTATGGGCAGGTTGCGAGCATGCTGGAACGCGTTCTGGATCGCCCGTTCAAACGCAACGTGTGGACGGTTGACTATCTCATGCAGGCACTGGAAAAAGACCCCACGCACCACATCAAGAAGTACCGTGCTGTATTCGCACAAGGCAAAGGTGTGGCCTGGCCTAAGGCGGCCACGTTCAACGAGCAACAATCGATTCCTGTCACCACTGCTGAGCAGTGGGCTCGGGAAAACCTTGCAGTCCATTGAAAACCGGATGCTGAAGCCAGCCGTAAAGGCTGGCACGGGTGAAGGGACAGTCAGCGGCTCTGAGCTTCACGCTGCTGGCCAGAAACATGTTGTTTTTTTACATGCCTACGCGACTTTAGCTCGTATTGATGGTGAATAAACCAGGCGATCAACAATAACCCAGTGACGCCAAAAACCAAGACCAACAGCTCTAGTGCAGTACCTTCATGTGAAAACATTTTTCGTTCCTCGTCCTGAAGCCGTATGACCTAAAAAACAGTCACACCGAAATTGTTTGTAATAATTCAAACATTTTCAGGGTAGTCGGCAAATCCGCACGTGACAACCCCTGATCGACCCAGGACCGTTGATCTAGACGTGTCACTCGTCGAAAACACGCATAAATCACAGGCAATAAAAAACCCCGTAGACGCTGATCTACGGGGTTTGTGTTCGCTTACTTGCTGCCAGAAGCGTCCTGCTCGACCACCATATCCAACACGTAGACCGTCGAAGGCGCATCCGCTGGCGGATTCTTCCATTCGTACTGTTTGACCCGCAGCACAGTGCGCACGCCGTCATGATGCACAAAGCCTTCGATAGGCTGGTACAGCGGATGCCAGGTGTCTTGGGTCGCCAGTTGCAGGCCCGCGTCGTCATAGCGACGCTCGCGCACTTGCAGGCACTGATAACCTGGGATCAAAGGATGGCTGCACTTGACCGTCTTGGCCGCCACTTCCAGAAACTTGACCTCGCCCTCGCTACCGTAGCGGGTCTGCGGGGTGGCCTCGCCTTGCAGCTTGAGCACCGAGCCATCCGCTGTCGTCAGTTGCAGCATCGGCGCCACGTTATCGCCGGTGATCACAGCGCGCAGCTCACCCTTGAACAGCCGCCCTACCTGGGCATCAAGGTCCATCAGGCTTTTGTCACAGGCCATCAGCGTAGAGGCCAGTGGCTGAACCTTCAGAACCCCGTCCTGATAGTGAAAGCCGCCGAACTGACGATTGCAGCCACCGCTGATGCTCAGGTTCTTGTCACCGAAGGCAACGCGCAACTTGCGCTCGATGCCTTTGTTCATCGCCACAAGAGGCTTGCCCGACGCGTCCGTTGCCGAGACCAGGTTCCAGTCGTAAGCGGATAAGGTTGGCTTGGCTACAGCGGCTGAGGTAGTCGGCATCGAAGGTGATTCTTCATGGCTTTTGGAAGGGGCGGCACAGCCTTGGATGAGTGCAGCACACACGGCTACAAGAAGAATTTTTTGTTTCATGGGTCACTCTGTCAGCTTTGATGAGTGCGGGCGTCCTGCGCTGGCAGGATAAGCGCGCGGCTAAAACGGCGTGAGGAGGTCGCTTGAGACCTTACTGAGCATAGACCCAATGCGTGCTTGGCAGACCTCGTCCTTGGCCGATAGCAATCGGACATCATTTGCTTCGTTCAGTTTCACGGAATGAGAGTGCAAGTGATGAACCGCCCAGAATTTTCGAGAGACCTTGCAAGCTCATTACCGAATGCGCTCTCTAAACGTCAATCAGAGATCCCGCGTTGATTAATGGCCATGTTTTGACTCAAATTCACGACTCGAAATATTTGGGATAGAGAACCGTCTTACTGTCGATCGTTTCTAGTCAGGGGAAACCGTTGCTTACTGAGCACATCAAACTCAGCGATCAAGTTGAATCAGAGCGACCCTAAAGAGCTTTTCGTATAAAAACCTCTCTCTGACTTCGCCCCTCTCCGCCCCCCAAAACAAGGTACACGCTGTTATCTAGTTGTCATTTAACTCGACAGCATCTCTTATACTTTTTCGTCGAACCACAGGGACATAGATCATTACTCCCAATTTTTTTTGCCTTTGAGGTCATGGCGCACCAGAGCAAATCAGTCGACTCATCTATCAAGCTGTAGAACTGCTGCGCCAATTCTAAATCGTCAGACTCAGCATTGAAACTCTCGATCGCTTCATCGATTGCTTTTTTTCTACTTTCATTTGAAGGGTGCGTGTCGCTCGCCTCACTGACAAACTTTCGGCTACTTCCGTAAGCCTTAAAATCAGCGTAACGCTTTGCGAGATCCAAACTCGAAAAAAATAACTTAATCGCCCCCAAAATATGGCGAAGTTCATAACCTTCTTTTTTGAGTGCGAAGACCGTAAGCACCAAACCGAAATAATCTGCTTCAAATTCCTGAACATGGGACGTCGGTAAGGATATTACAGGCGCTGCCATATGCAATTTAGAAAGTAACTCACTCAAATGACCTGCATACACATGGCCAAACTCATGAGCAACAACAAAAACCTCCATGCTAGTACGGAGGATATTACTCAACCGAATACTGCTCGTATCAACGGAAAAAGGTGGGGAGGTACCCGGCCGCCCCGTCTTGACAAACGCTTCAAGCACACCCTTTAGCCGAATAGGGATTTCCGGCGAGCTCTCAATGACCGCTCGTAAAATTTTTTTATTCCCTGAACGAGACTCTACGTTAGCCGTCAAGCATTGAGCATATAACTTAGAGAGAATATTGCAGAAAGTTAATAGCTCCGGATCAAACAGCAAAAAAGCTTTCGAAGAGCACGGCAGGTTAACGGCCATCGCATTAACTTGGCCTGTCGGCAGCGTTGCATGGAGTGGAAAAAGTCCCACTTCAAGACCCAAATCTTTAGCTGCCCCCTTTACTTTCTGAATCAACAAACTTATCTGCTGATACCCCCACGGACTATCATATCTAGTGGGCAGTGCAAGCCCTGCTAAATCCTGTAAAACTTTTTCTGCTACATTTTCAGTATCGAGCTTAAACAGCTCAATATTTTTACTCCGCATCTCTTCAAATACAATTTTATTATTCGCCTGTTCATGCTGCAATTTATGCAATTTTTCATCTGGCAAATCTCCAAATCTGCCCTGCGCCAAATACATCTCCAAGCACTTGTAATTTGGGCACTCATCTGACAAAAACTTCCTTTGCATTGTCTCTCCTTAAATTCGAAGCTATTACACAACAAACGAAACGGTTAAAGCCAAGTGATAACGAAAGCCAGGCGTAGACCTACTTTTTTCGGCTTATTTTCGCCGATAATGGCGTAGCGCTACCATACCCAATCCGAGCGTAAACGTCACGGTAATAACTCGAAATTTCGCAATTTTTTTAGACAACAAAAAAACCCGTAGACGTTAATCTACGGAGCTTTTAAGAGTGGAGGCCGAGGTCGGAATCGAACCGGCGTAGGCGGATTTGCAATCCATAACTTTTATACTACAAATCAGATAGTTAACGATTTTTTAGTTCCGCATTATCGTGATTCTTAAAGGCCTGTAGGCTAGGCCCTTCAAGGTCTCCAGCGTGGATTGCGGAACTGATCTCCGCACTTTTCAGTGCCGTGCCGACCCAGCGCAGCCCACGACCAGACAAGATGTCAAACTGAAACTTATTGAGGATCTACTTTCTGACAAAGATGAGCATATTGCAGGACTTCTTCCTTTTCGAAAGCCTGGATGCCCAATAGATCTAGAGGAGACTCAATATGGGCCGTAGAAATTTCCTTCTCATCGTGTCATTTCAGTTCCATCGACACCGTATAAACTCTTATTTTCAAGCAAAGATCGCCATACCGCTTTTGCTGGATACTCGAGAAACTCGTCCTTCAGTCGCATGGATGCATGTTTCTTGATGTCCTCCAGCGTGCAGTACGCAGTGTCAAGAACCTCATTCTGATGCAAGCTGTATGCGTCGCCTTTCGATGAGTCCCAAGAGCTCATAAAATAAACGAGCGCGAAACGATCCAGTGTTGGGTCTACGATCTTCAGCTCTGTCAAAAGCTTGGAGCACTCCTGAGGTGCGACTAAAGCAAGCGTTCGCAATATGAAACCTGCACGGTTTTTCTCGAACAGTTCTCCTTTGCGCCCAGCATCCTGTACATTCGTGGCAAATGTTTGAATAATATCTGCCTTGCTTTCATCTACAAGTCTATCGTCACCGTAATATTCTTCGCGTTCCTGGCCGTAATTTTTTCTTAAAATTTCTGCGGCGCAGGAAAGTGCAAAATCATCCTTTGCAATATTCATCGCAATTCGCCCGAATATTTTGTTATCTCCTGTATTGGCGAGCGCATAAATTTTTTGCAATGCAAAATCTTCAATGCGCGGGCTAAATCGCATTCCTTTTGATAGGGCTCGGTCAACAAATAGTGGCTCATCCACGAGACGGGCAATTGATAAACAGAGCTCATCCATATCCGAGATACCTTCTCCTTGTAGGGATACACCGACTTCCCCGACCATCTCGACAAACGCGTCACAGTTTTCACTAGTCAATCCGGATACCACTTGACGTCGGAGGTTTGGGTTTTGTAGGTAACTCCTGGCAGCTTTGATGCTGACATCACCGTCTGTCACCCCCAACTGAAGAGCAATAGCTAACCTCGCCGGATGAGCAATGACGCCCTCCACATATGAGCCTCTTCCTAATGAATGCTCTTTCTCAGCAACCGCCACTTCAGGAAAAAGAAAATGAACCATTTTTTGAGCAGAGCCTCCAGCGGCACCAGCTTCATAAGCTTGCCTTCGCTCGTCATTACCATCCTTTATGATTTTGTCAGATGTTCCTCTTTCTAAAATATCGTTACGCATGCGTCCCACGAAAAGGTGTGGTTTCTTTTTCAGCATTTCAAACACCGCGGGTGCCTTCACGGACAACGCAGCTAGCCCGAGAATATCAGCTAAGACGATCTCCCCTCGAAGGAGAGGTTCAATGATGCGTAGCGCATTAAAAACTCGAGCAATGTCTCTGGGTTGATTTAAGAAGTCACGTAGCCCGGAGTGGAAAAGGAACCTCATCCGCTTATCTTGGCCAGCAAAGCGTGGGTGTAATGCACTAGGATCAAGTCCTTCCAACGCGCTATTGAGCAGCTTTTCGCGTGCCGTCAGTGAAAGGTTAGGAAGCGACATTCTTACCTGAACAATTTTATCCAGGTAGTTACCAGCTTGCGGAACCCCGAGATTCTCAAGCGCGCCAATGACATAGGACGAATCCCACGCCACAACGTAGCCGACACGGGGTAATCCTCCCACTGCCTTGATGATCCGAATCATCTCAAACACTTCGTTAGGAAATAGCCTGTCAATATCATCAATAAACACTATGATGGGGCGTTCAAACTTCCTAAGCACCTCCTCCAGTCGCAGTTTGTATTCCTCGACATCGGGAGTCTTGTACTCGGATATTGACCCTGTCGCGTCTCCGGTAGCTTCTACAACGGATTTGATCATCGAAGCCCAAGGTTCGGCCCCTGGGATCAGCTTTACTAGGTCGAAGACTTTGCCATAAGCCTTGATTGCTGTTGCGACCTTTTTGGCCCCTTGAGTACGGTCACTTAACTTGATCGCACTGGCAATTCTGGAGAGGAACTGACGCAGCAAGGCATCCTTCTCGCCCACCAACCATGGGTTGAAATGCACAATAATCGGCGCACCCAATTCATCTCCGGTGGTAAGCAGCGCTTCAATCATCGCAAGGGTCGAACTTTTTCCGCTGCCCCATGGCCCCTCAATCGACAACACAAATCCTGCTGAGGATGTGACCTTTCGTAGCGTTACGGCTGCAATTTCGGCAAACCCCCCACGTGATAGCTTATCTTTTGCTAGCGCAGAACTCGGCTGCAAGGGAACGTCGAAATCAATATCCGAAAAGTCCCGGCTCACAGTATTGTCACTACTCTCCCCCACTATTTTCTTCCCCATCATTTATCCCTAGAATCCCTTTCTGTAGTGAGTATTCCTGAATATCCGAATGCAATGTCACTAGAGCTCCTAGCAGGCCTGCGACCAAAAGCAACTTATTTGTATTATTTCGCACTTAGATCACGCGCCGAAACATTCATTAGCAGCATATTGCCATACCGGTATCCCCATGCCCACAGAAAACAGCCTGACAGAGCCGCTACAGGTTGGTCGATCGACCGTTACGAAGTTGGTGATCACCGACGCGCCACAGCTTAACGCCACCACAGTCTTCCCGAAGATTTCAGTCGGCATGGCTGTCCGACCGAATCCGATCCGAACGACCAGAAAGCCCAGAGCCAAATCACCATCAACTGCTGAGACAACAGCTGGAATACCTACTTGGGCGGGGTGAGGTCGCACACCGTCGCAGAGTACGTCACCAAATGCAGCTGGAACTACGTTCTGAGCTGCCTAGATCGCGGAATCAACCCCACCATGTTCGGTGGTGACGCGCTACATGCTCTCACCAAGAAGTGTATCGTCCAGCACCGCCGACAACAGAACGGGCGCCACGATTGGGAACTGGGCGAGCTTTGGCATTAAATCGGCATCTTGCCCAGTATCGAGAGTTCGAACGAATGCCGGCATCATAGCAAGCTGTTGGCCGAGCTATTCGGTGATGAGTGGCATTACCTGGTCGATGGCAAGGCTGTTGAAAGAAACCATGACTACCCGTATTTGCGCCGCATAGTTGAGGCAGCAGTATGCCCTGATTCAGCCACTCACAACCACAGTATCACCCTCTGATACTGTCCGTTCTCCCTCTTCCTTTTGTACAGGTTGCTCTGTCCCTTCAGGTAATCCACCAAACTTAAGGGCATGAGCCATTTTGAAAACTTCAAACCCAGCTTGTAGCATGGCGTTATGTTGTATCATCCCTGCATACAAATCACTAGACTCCGGCGAGTGATACTGACGGTCGCCACTAATTGTTCTTTCAGTTTCGCTAATAAAATTAATATAAGAAGCCAAAACCGTGGAGTACCCAACAACTAGTTCATAAGACCCTAACTCATGCACAGGGACTCTCCTGAGAGCCATAAGACTTGCCTGAGATACCTCTTTCAAATGCGCCTCCCACTGCATCCCCATAATTTCAACAGGCATCTTCTGACGAGCCATATTGCAGATCGCAACGCAGCTTGTTGCTGCATAATCAACGACAGCAAAGAAAGCTTCAGCTTTATCCCTCGCCGCTTGTTCCACCATGTTCATTTGATGCTGAATTTGGGCGGAAGCGACATCGCTTTGTGCCTGAACCTGCTTTCGGCTCACTGACAAAGCTCCTACGATCGCAAGTATTGAACCAAAAGCCTGCACCCAGGCAGCCGCATCTTGGGTGACATCAAAAGCTCTCAACACAATAAATAGCGACCATCCAACAACGCCAACAGCAACAAACGCCCAAACCAACCAAATACTAGCAATCTTTAAACCTTCTGGAATTTCTAACTTTTTCACCGAAAGCTCATCCTTAGCCTGAAATAACGCGAAGCTTGACCAATTCTACAAGCTAGATCTATACCCAGCACTACCCCCCCCCTTCAAAGTCAGCCACCACAGCGGCAAGGACCACCTAATGGAAATACAAAGCGAAACCCTCGCAGAGGAAGAGCTGACAGCTATCACTGGCTATCTGCTCCCATACAAACAAATCCAATGGCTAACTGACAACCGTTGGGAGTTCGTTCTGACCGGTGCCCGACGCCCTATCGTGGGTAGGGTATACGCTCGACTGAAACTAGCAGGCGTTAAGCCTTCGGCGTCTAACGCCGTCGCCGAAACCTGGACGCTCGACCTTTCGAATGTGAGTTGATCTATGCGCCAGAAAAGCACAGCCAACCGGGATCTTCCGCCGCGGATGATACGGCGCATCCGCAGGGGTAAAAGCGGAAAGACTTGGATATAGTATTACTACGACGGCAGGACTGCGGACGGAAAACGAAAGGAAATTCCGCTGGGCACCGACCTGGACCAAGCGAAAGTCGAATGGGCCAGACTCGAGCGGAAGGCACCGCCGAAACCCAATCACCTGATGGGCTACGTGTTCGACCGGTATGAAAAGGAAATCATCCCGGGCAAGTCCGTTCGTACCCAATCAGACAACCGAAAGGAACTCAAGCAGCTCAGGAGAGCATTTGAGAGTGCGCCCATTGAGTCGATCACGCCCTAGGTGGTTGCCCAGTACCGCGATGCCAGAACAGCTAAGGTGAGAGCGAACCGTGAGATCGCCCCTCTCTCTCACGCCTTTACCATTGCGCGTGAGTGGGGCCTTACCGACAAAGCCAACCCTTGCTTTGGCGTGCGCCGCAACAAGGAAAAGCCGCGCGACTATTACGCTGGTGAAGTTGTGTGGAACGCCGTGTACGCCGAGGTCTTACAGGAGCTCAAGGATGCTATGGATCTGGCCTACCTGACAGGACTGCGCCCCGCCGATGTGCTCAAGATCGCGGCTACCGATTTGAACAACGGATTTTTGCTGATTGGCCAGGGCAAGACCGAAAAGCGGCTGCGCCTTCGTTTGGAGGATGCAGGCATCCAGTCGGGGCTGAGTGCCTTTATCGATGACCTGCAGGAACGCAGAACCATCAATGGCATTAGGACCTCAACCCTGATCAATAACGCGTCAGGGCTTCGAATGAGCCAGCAGATGTTACGCAACCGGTGGGACGACGCACGGGAGAAGGCTGCTATAAAAGCAACCGTGGACGGTGACCCAGCGCTAGCCATCAGCATCCGGCAGTTTCAGTTCAAGGACATCCGGCCGAAAGCCGCAAGCGAGATCGAACTGACGCACGCGAGCCGCCTTCTGGACCACTCAACCGAAGAGATGACCAAAAAGGTATACAGGCGAGTCGGTGAGATTATTAAGCCCACAAAATAACTTACCTTTGAGTCATTAATGGCCGTTAACCAGCAGTTACCCACTATTCAATTGGACATCACCAATGCGTGCTTAGACAGCCAAGCTCAGCTGTACCTGAGCAGGTACGGTCGCGCGACGCCAAAGCCAGGCATCGAACTCGCGACGAGGAAGAGATAGGAGATCGGCAGCACAACAAAACGACTTACGGAGAAAATGGTAATCGTCATTTTCAACACCAACCGATCGTGCGAAGGCACGAACGTGACGATCAACAGCAATAGAGTCGATACCAACCAGGCACGCCATATAGTCAACCGTTTTTGGCCCGATGCCATTCACTGTTTGAATTGCATCGCAGAACTCGGCGGAAACCAAAGCTGTGCGTAGATCTTGCGCGTCTTCGATTCCCCTACCCTGCAAGAAAAGCACAAGTGCTTCAAATCGGCCCACTTTTTCAAAATGGCGCCAATTCAAAAAAGCACCGACATTGCTAGCTTGAACCAACGAGACCAATGAGGAGATTGTGTCCAGATCCGGATGCGACTGCAGAATTGCAAGGACACGAGGCCGCACGACCATCGTATAATTGAGGCCCGCCTGAAGTACAGAGTCTGCCAGCACCGCCCCAAGATGCTCACAAGTGGCACGCGGATGCTTCTCATCGAAGAGCGCGCCCTCCTCCTTGGCGCGGTTAGCAATACGACGTGCAACCAGGAGAACATCGACGAGGGAGTTTCTCATACCAATTTAGCCTCTTTCAGCGCGTTCAAGCGCTCAACACAGTTCGGGCAAGCGCCGCATGGAAAATGGGCCGACGCCTGACAGGAGTAGGTCCTACCAATCGGTACGCCTAGCGCAGCTGCAGCCATAGCCACATCGCTTTTGGAGGAGTATCGGAAGGGTGAATGGAAACGGACAGAGCCTATTGTCGAGGTTAGCCCATTAAGGCTGTTCATAAACGCAGCAGTACAGTCGATTTCTTTAGCGTGGTTGCTGTTAATGAAGCCAGTATAGACATCCAAAATCCCGACGGTCTGGGCGCGCGCTGCAGCAGCGGCAAAGAAGAGCATCGTCCGATACGGGATGTACAGGTCGTCGTCCTTCACTTCTTCTATCCAGAGATCAGCCTCTCGGATAAGGCGGGACTGCGACCCCCGGAAAATATCCGAGATATCAAAGCGCTCAGGTCGCACCATTCCGGATGGAAGGACCTCATTCACCCGCTCCCATTCAACGTCGGCGCAATGCTGCCCGTAATCGAAAAAAATTGGTACTACTTCAACGCCTTGGGCGACGAGCTGATATCCCACGGTGGTGGAGTCCAAACCACCTGATGCCAGTAATAGGGCCTTTTTCATGACTTTTCGCGCCCTAATTCAGCAATTAAGTTGAAGGTTCCGTTGAGACATGTGTCGAGGTCGGCGGAGAATATAGAGCTACCAACCATGACCATCGTGTTTTCATTCTCGCGCCGAGGATCATAGGTGACTATCTTTTTGCCCATTTCAATAGCCATCCCAATCTCTACGAGGGTTCCGGGGTCACGATCGAGAGGAATTGCAAATACCACGTCGCAGTCCCTAAGTAGCTGACAGTCCAAAAAATAGGCTCGACGCAGACCGCTTTCTGTGGCCGGCCTCTCTAACTCACCGTTCTCTACTATCGGTCGTCGTACTCTAAAATTGTGGTACGTGAGGCTATCCACCGCCCGATCAAGCTCTCGCTTGTCGACGCAAGAAAAGTCCGGGCCTGCGAGATAAATAGAGTACTTCTGCCGGTCGTGCCACGGAAGCGACGTCCCACCAAGACCTTGCAGCGAACTTAAAGGCAGCCTAAACCCGCGCTGTACTTCCCGCTTGATATCGTCTGGGAACGTAGACTGAGAGTAGATTGTCGCAGCCTGACACCCACGCCATGCCGCCTCGACCCACCCTTTCTGTGAGTGGGCGACCATAACACTTGAGTAAACATCCCCTACGCCCACGGAATTAATGGTGCGACCCAACGTTGCCGGGATCTGTAGAACGGTTCCCTTACGCAAATCGAAAAGCCGGCTCCCACCACGATTCTCTTTAAGCAGGAACACTTCTGGTGAAAGTGTTCGCACGGCAGCAAGCAATCCATCAAGGTCTTCATGCCCTAAATTCATGAACAGAGACGATGACGTCGAAATAATGATTGCTTGCAACCGACCTCGAAACGCTTCGACCGACGATAGGTCCTCAAGATCATAGGCAACATCGAACGAGAACCGTGCATCTTTGGAGAATGCCTGAGCAAGCGCTTCAATGCTGAACTTGCCCGGAAAGACAACAACCTTTTGGTAAGCTTCTAACGAGGGTAAAGGATCGCGGAGCTTCAATCTCTTCGTTTCACGCATAAGGTCCTCATAACCTTGATGCGCAACCTCCGTCACATCGCCAATGACAATGACATTGGGAGCTCCGACCACATCCCCAAGCCAGATGAATTCGTAGCACTCAAGCTGCGCAAGATAGTCAGTTGCTTCGTCGACGAGATATTGCGGACAAAAAACAGCAACGGAGTATTCAACCCCTGCTGCCCAAAGCCCTCTTGCAGCATGCGCTACACCCCCCAAGCGAAGCTTACACATTGAACCATGCTGGCCCAGCGTGTAATCGACAACAAGCTCTCCGACCACCAAGACTCTTTCTATAGTGCCCATAATTATTGCGGCACGAAGTCAGCTTCGACGGTAGGTACGGGTGATGCCGCGGACGAAGTGACCACACCTACGTAAGTAACACCGTCTTGCATGCATGCAACAAGATAATTATATAGCGTAGGAAGTGCACCAACCTTCAAACCATTTGCGTCAACCGCAAAAACGCGCTGTCCGTCGAAGATAATCGTCAACTGAGTACTCAGAGATGGGACAGTCCGGGACTGCGAGTAAAACTGGCCATTTCCAACATCTTCCAACAGTACGTGAAAGGCCTGGCTGCACCTATCAACTCCGCTTGTACCTCCGGCAACTCCTGCACCGTCGCCTGCTACTTCCTTGGGTTTCGTACCAGGATAATCCGAAAAACGCCCAGATCCAGAGCTCCCCATAACACCCTCCTTGTGATAGCGATTTGCCTCAGTGGAAGGTGTTTGTATCCTCTTCCATGGGTTAATGCAATCCAGCTGTCGGAAATTAACTAACTGGATGAACCCTTCATAAATGCAGAAAACAGCCTTAATAGGTTGGCACGATACTGGAGCCTGCAGATGCTAGGAACTGCTCTGTGATTCGTACCGCCTAGGGCGCTCATTAGCTCGTAAAAAGGGCTGGTTGAGGAAGTGATTCAAAAAGTTGCAGAAGTGATCCTCAAATTACAGGCAATAAAAAACCCCGTAGACGCTAATCTACGGGGTTTTCAAGAGTGGAGGCCGAGGTCGGAATCGAACCGGCGTAGGCGGATTTGCAATCCGCTGCATAACCATTTTGCTACTCGGCCTCAAACGATCAATGCCCTGGTTGCTGACATTCACCGCATACAAACTTGAGTGGGCTACGTGAAACCTGCCTCTACTCTAACTCATTGAATACATTGAAGTTTTTAATGCTTCGTTGCGTTCGATGGGCGCCATTATGTACTCATTTGCCTAGGCCTGCAACCCCTTGATTTCAAAAAATATTCTGCCTTGGCATCAAGGGGTTGCGCCTCTGCCCTACTCCTTCACCGTGTGGATTTGGTAGTGCGGGTCGGCCTTGATCTGGGCCTCGGTGAAGGGCAATGGGCGCAGTTTTTTCTCGGAGAAGGCTTGGGTCTGGTCCTTTGAATAGGCGGACGCCGGGTTGCTGGACTCGGAGAATGCCAGGACGCCGACTGCGTTGGGGCCTTTGTCGTCGAAGCTGACGATTTGCAGGTAGCTGGTGCCGCTGACGACTTCGCGTTTGCCGTCGGCGCGGGGCACGGTTTGCATGGCGTTGTAGATACCGAGTTCTTGCGGGCCGCCGTGGATGGGGGTTTGGCCGGAGACTTGGATATCGCCCCAGCGGGTCTGCCCCAGTTTGCTGACCTCAGCGCTGGAGGCCAGCATGGCTGCGCGCAAGGCCTTGGCGACCGGGGCGCGGTCGATGGCGAGGCCGCTAGGGGTGGTCAGGGGATGGGCCGGGTCGAAGGCCACGCGCCAGGCGTCAGGGATTTGCTGCAGGTGCTGCACCAGGTTGATGAAGTGCACCAGGCCGACGCCGCTGTCGAGGTTGGCGCGCTGGTCCCAGTTTTTCAGGCTGGTGCACAGCGGCTGTAGCGTAGCGGCGTCAGTGCCCAGGTGTTTGGCGCAGAACGTCAGCAGGTCGGGCATGACTTGGCCCGCCAGATACACCTCGTTATCCATGACCATGTCTTGCAGATCAGTGACGGTGATCGGCTGCTGCTCGAGGGTTTGCAGGCGCTGGAGCGCGAAGCGCGCACGCGGGCCGAGGCCGATGTTGTCCTGGCTGATCACCGGCGAAAAGCCACTTAGCGGCGCCTTGGGGTTGGCCATCCAGGCGGAATCGTTGGAGTGTTGCACGTAGTCGGTGCGTTGCAACTGGGGCAACTGGTCGGCCGGGAAGATACCCGGCTGGGCCGCGCGCGGGTCGATGTCCCACGTGCAGGCGCTGTGGGCGCCGTCGAGCATGATCATTTGCAGGCCGGCCCGTGGGTCGCTGCATTTTGCCAGCTTGGCGGCGCTGACGTTGGGCACTACCGACAGGTTCATGTACAGGCTTTGGCCCTGGTCATCGGCGGCCAGGGTGTTGACCCAGGGGATGCCTTGCAGGGTATGCACTGAGGTTTGCAGCTCCTTGAGGCTACCGGCGCGGTTCATGGCGTACCACTGTTGCAGCACCCGGTCGTTGCCCAGGTTGGCGTCGCGCAGGCTGAAGGCGTAGTGGTTGTCCCAGTCGAGCTTGCCCGGCCATTGCACCACGGGGCCGAACTGCGAACTGTAGACGGTGTGGGTCACGGCCTTGAGGCTGCCGTCGGCTTGCTTGACCTGTACCGTTACGGCGGTTTTCTCCAGGGGGATGGACTTGCCGTCCAGCAGGTAACGGGTGGCGTCCTTGGGGTCGAGGGTCAGGCGGTACAGGGTGAAGTGTTTGGACGTGTCCACGGTGTGGGTCCACGCCACATGCTGGTTGAAACCGATGTTCACCACGGGCAGCCCTGGCAGTGCGGCGCCCATCACATCCAACTGGCCCGGGATGGTCAGGTGCATCTCGTAAAAACGCATGCCGCCCACCCACGGGAAATGCGGGTTGGCCAGCAGCATGCCACGGCCATTGAATGAGCGGTCACGGCCCACGGCAACGGCATTGCTGCCTCGATCCAGCGTGAAGCGTTGCTGGTTGGCGGCGGCCGTGGCAAAGGCTTTGGCACCGGACTGCACACTGGCGGTGGCCTGCGGCGGTGCTGCCCCGACCAAGGCTTCGGCGAATTGGCCGATGCCCCCTTCCACCAATAGCCTGCGGGTCAACTTCACCAGGTCTTGCACTACCAAGGGCCGTACCCACGCGGCCTGGCACTGTGCGGGTGCGCCCTTATCCTTGAGATAACGGTTGTAGCCGGCCACGTACCCTTCGATGCGCTGTTGCATTTCGGGCGTCTGGGCTTTCCAGAATGCCGCAACGGCCTCGGGTGTATTCAACCAGTTGAAGAATACATCGCTGGCAAGGTTGTTGCGCTCTTCCAGGGTCGCCTGGTCCGGCCCGAAAAACCTCGCCCGCTCGCCATTGACCGTGACTATTTCATTGGCCAGCAGGCACAGGTTGTCCTGGGCATAGGCGTAACCCATACCTACCCCCAGGCCCCGCTCATCAGAGGCGCGAATATGCGGCACGCCATAACTGGTACGCCGTATATCCGCCGACGTCTGCGTCACTTGCTCGCGTGCCGATACGGCCAGGCTCAAGGCGAGTAACAGCCCTGCCGTGCCCACTCTGGACAACCCCTTGGAAATAATCACGCCGACTCCACAGTCAAATTGAACAGCCTCACGAGGGATGGTTACCCCACCGTAAGAACGCACATCGTCCGGCAAAATTTAACCGCACAAGGTTGCCTATCGACGGCGCAGGGGATGTGACAAACCTGATACCGACAAATTTTCTACATCCATCGTTTCATGATTTGCGTCACTCGTTCGTCTTATTCCCCAAGAGCACCATCTTTTTCCTGATCAGGCTCTGAAAAGGAGTTTTTGCATGTATAACCCGCAAGTGCCCACGGATGGACATTCAAAGGCCGCAGATACCCACTATGGCAACGACGCACGGGCGTTCGGTAACGCGCCCGAACAGCAGGGCAACCAGCGCATCCGCCATTTGCTCAAGTGTTTCGGTTTGCGCACCAGCCTGATCCGGCTGAAGGTCATCGACGCCCTCCTCACTGCCGCCGACAATCAGCGCACCCTCGGGGTACGCGGCGTGCACAGCCATTTGCTGGAGCTGGGCATACCGTTGTCGTTTCTCAGCGTGCGCGAGGTACTCAAGCGTCTATGCAGCGAGGGCGTGATCACCCTCAACGCTGACAAGAGCTACAGCCTCCATGAAGAGGCTGCCAAGGTACTCGAAGGTCGTGCCTGACTGACGCCCGTCAGAAGTTAGGCTTGACCTTGCGGCGCATGATGCCGTTGATCACGACGACGACCACGGCAATCGCGATGGCCAGGTACTGGAAGGTTTTTTCACTGATCACGCCTGTGTTCTGCAGATAAGACAGGCCGAACATCGCGCCCAGTACAGCCAGGGCAATCAGAAGCGAGTATTTCAAGCGTTGCTTTTGGGTCATGACGAGTTCCTGAACCTGAAGAATGTATCCACTGTGTATCGCCGTGCATGCCAAGCACATACCCAGTCACGGGGATGGCGCGGTTTCGGCAGGGTCTTATGTTACAGGCGATGAAAAGTTTTGGCTTGCCCTCCGCCTGACAGGCCTTGCGAATACCCCTTGGAGAACTGTGAAATGCTGCGACGACTCATCCTGCTGGTTCCACTGATGATCATGCTGAGCCTGGGCGGTTGTTTCTTCTTCCCGCGCGGCGGGGGCTGGCATGATCACCGCTATGAGGGTGGTGGCGGTTACCAGCGCCGCTGATCTGCATCCGGATAACGCTTCGTGCACAACGCGTGCAGCACGCTTGGGGGCTTCACGCGTTACTGCATCGACATTACCTACTCGTCAGGCGGGTTCGGAGCCTCGACGCCAGTTTCAACCACTTAGCCGCCATGCACCCACCGCCGATGCAACCAACGCGCAAACGCATCCAGCGCGAACCCCAGCACCCCGATCACCACTACCATCGCCATCAACTCCGAATACGCGAGCCGATCACGGGTGTCGAGGATGTAATACCCCAGCCCCGCACTGACCCCGAGCATTTCGCAGGGCACCAGCACGATCCACAGGATGCCGATGGCCAGGCGCACGCCGGTCAGCACATGCCCTACCACGCCAGGAATGACCACCCGGCGCAAGGTTTCCCAACGCGTGGCGCTCAAGCTCTTGCTCAACTGTAACCAGCGCGGGTCGAGCTGACGTACGCCCGCTGCGGTGTTGAGCATGATCGGCCAGACAGCGGCAAAGGCCAGCAGGAAATAGATTGGCTGGTCGCCCACGCCCATCAGCATCACCACGATCGGCATCCAGGACAGCGGCGAAATCATCCGCAGAAACTGGAACGCTGGCGTGGTCGCCGCCTCCAGGTTACGCGAACTGCCCACCAGCAGCCCGAGGGGTACGCCTACCAACAACGCGATAAACAGCCCGACGAAAATACGCTTCAGGCTCACGGCGATATGCAGGTACAACTCACCCCGCCCGAGCAATTCCCACAAACTGCTGGCGGTGGCCGCCAGGGAAAAGCGTGCCGACAGGCCATCGGCCTCGCCGAACACTTTCACGCCCAGCCACCACACCACCAACAAACCCGCCAAGCCACTCAGCCCCAGCCACCAGCCGGGGATTCTGCTGTTGTTCAAACGCCGATCTCCTCGTGCCGCTCATAACCATCCGGCAAACCGAAGGTCTGCATGCCACCCACGGCTTCGATCGCGTTGCGCACGAAGCGGTCGTCCACCAGGTCCTTGGCCACGAAGGCCGGGTCTAGGCCCGTGAGAAACTTTTTGTCGCCTTCGATCAAGGTGTCCTTCAAGCGCCGCACCAGTTCTTCGGTGTAGCTGGGGAACGGGTACGGTTGGAAGTCGATGCGATGCTCGTCCCAGTTGGCGTGCTGGATCGCGCCGTCGGCCACGTAGGAGGCGCGGTCGCTGGCCGCCGGCGCCAGGACTTTGCTCAACACCGGCTCGGCATGGGGCGTGTAACGGTTCGGGCCATCCTTGGACAGCAGCTTCACCGCCTCTTCACGGTTGTTGCGGGTCCACACCTGGGCCTTGACGATGGCGTTCACCACCTTCTGCGACCACTCCGGACGGTTAGCCAGGTCGTGCTCGTGCATGAACACCACGCAGCACGCGTGGTTGCGCCACACGTCACCCGTGAAGCGCTGCACGCGACCGACCTTGAGGTTTTCTGCCAGGGCATTGAACGGTTCGGCGACGATGTAGCCGTCGATGCGTTTGCTGGCCAGGGCCGGAGGCATGTCCGAGGGCGGCAACACGATCAGGTTGACCTCATTGGCGGCAATCGAACTGCCGGTGGCACGAGTGACCGGCGTGAGGCCGTTATCGCGGAACAGTTGCTGCACCACCACGTTATGAATCGAGTACCAGAACGGAATCGCCACCGACTTGCCACCCAGTTGCTTCACGTCGGTAATACCTGGGGATACGGTCAAGCCCGAACCGCCCACATGGTTCCACGCCACGACTTTGGCCGGCACTTTACTGCCGTAGCGCGCCCATACGGTCATTGGCGACAGCAGGTGTATCACGTTGACCTGGCCGGAGATAAACGCCTCGATCACCTGGGCCCAGCTGCGCAACAACACTGGCCGCTCGGCCTTGATGCCTTCGGCTTCGAACAGGCCATTGTTGTGGGCCACCAGCAGCGGCGTGGCGTCGGTGATAGGTAGATAGCCAATGCGCACCGGCGCGTCGGGCTCGTTGGCGGCACGCGCCTGCAGGCTGCTCAGCAGAGGCAAGGCGCCGGCGGCACTGAGCACGGCGGAGAGTTTGAGAAAGTCACGGCGCGAGTGGGCCAGGTCATCCAGACACATAAGTAAACTCCTGTTGTTCAAGGGGATTGGGTTGAGGGCGGCTCGCCTGCCGTAAGGTTTTCAAAATTTCGATACGCAGCGCGCCGATGGCCTCGACCTGTTCTTCCCGAGGGTGCAGCAAATCGATAGCCCACTCGCCCAACGTCCGCGCCGGGCGGTTACCCAGTAGCAGGATGCGGTCCGACAGCAGCAGCGCTTCGTCGATGTCATGGGTGATCAATACCGCCGCCGAACCCTGCTCACGATTGACCTTGAGCAACAGGTGCTGCATATCGGCGCGGGTCACTTCGTCCAGGGCGCCGAAGGGTTCGTCGAGCAGCAACACTTGCGGCTGACGCGCCAGGCAGCGAGCCAATGCCGTGCGCTGGGCCATGCCACCGGACAATTGCGCCGGGAACTGCTGGCGCGCAGGTTCCAGCCCTACCGCTGCAATGGCGTGGTCGACACGCCGGCGGCGCTCTTCACCACTCAAGTGCGGTTGGCGGGCGAAATCCAGACCAAAGGCGACGTTCTTTTCCAGGGTCAACCAAGGCAGCAGGCTCGAGTCTTGAAAGGCCACCACCACGCGCGGATGCGGGCCGCTCAATGGCTCGCCCAATACCTGCACACGGCCAGATTGAGGTACCTGCAAGCCAGCCAGCACCCGCAGCAGGCTGGATTTGCCCACGCCGCTGGGGCCCAGGATCGACACCACTTCACCCGGTTGCAAGTGCAAGTCGAAGCCTTGCAACACCGGCCCGCTGCCGTACCCCAGGCGAATGCCCTGGGCCGTCAATACCGCCTGGCTCATAGACTGGCCTGGCGGTGCAGCTCGGTACGCAGTTGCACCAGGCTGGGCGTTACGATCGGTACAAAGGCCGACTCGCGCCAGCGCCGGGCAAAGCCGCTGCCGTGGGCGGTCAGGTAGGCCTTGCCACCGCTGGCTTGCAGTTCAAGCTGCACAGCGCTGGCGGCGGTTTCGGCCAAGGCGATACGCAGTTTGAACAGCGGTATGGGCTCGGCGGTAAAGCGCCCGGCCAACAGCCCCTTTTCAAGCTCGCTGACCAGATGATCCAGCGTTGCGCGCAGGGCTTCCAGCTCGTCGCGCAACACGGTACGACTGGCGCCCAAATGGTGGGCTACTTCAGCCAGGGAACGCCGTGCCAAACCAATCGACATACCGCACTGCAAGCCCAGAAACGCCGGGCGTACCGCCGGTAAAAACTTGCGCGCATCCTCGTGCAACAACCACTCGCGACTCAGCTCCACGCCTTCCAGGCCCAGCGCTGCGGTGTTGCTCGATTGCAGCCCGAGCAGCTCCAGGTCACGGGAGCGCTGCAACCCGGCCACCGAGTCCGGAATCGCCAGGATAAATGGCGCGCCGCCCCCGGCATGCTCGATGGCCGCCGCAGCGACAAAGCCATTCTTGCGCAAGTTGGTCACCCAGTGCAGGCGACCGTTGAGGGTCCAACCGTGGTCGTTGGGCTCGGCGCTGATCTGCAATGTCTCGATACCCGACAGGAATTTCATCGCATTCGACAGCCCGGTGGCGCCGGCCAACTTGCCGCTGAGCAGGTCTGGCATCAGCTGCTCGCGCAAGCGCTGATTGGGGCTCTGCAGCAAGTACTCGATAAACGAGCGCTGGCCCCAGCACACAAACGCCGCTGCCAGGGAATGGCTGGCCACATTGGCGATGGCCTCGACCGCACCCGCCACATCGCCGCCCAGGCCGCCCAGGTGGGTGGGCACACCGATTCTCAGAATATTGGCTTCTGCCAGCCGTGGCAGCACTTCCTGTGGATCGCAACTGCCCACGTCCAGGGCCTGCGCTTGAACATCGAGCCAACGGCTCAAGATTGGGTCAAGCATTCATGTCTCTCCTTTTACAGCAGGTGGGCCAACGCCGAATCAGTTGGCCGGTTTTTCCCAACGGTATTGCGCCAGCTCCGGGTTCAGCGGGGTGCGGGCAAACACGTTGGCGAAGTTGCACAGGGTTGCCAGGCTGACACCCAGGATGACTTCCAGCGCGTGGCCGTCGGTGTAGCCAGCGGCGCGGAACGCCTCAAAGCCCGCGTCACTCACATCCCCACGGGTGGCGATCACTTCACGGGTAAACGCGGCAAGTGTCTCATAGCGCGCGTCAGGCAACTCACCCCGGCGGCGCAAGGCCTCGATCACCTCCTCGGGCAACTTGGCTTTGTTGCGGGCAACCGCCGTGTGGCCGGCGACGCAGAAATCACAACCGTGGGTAGTGGCGGCAATCAGTTGCACCACTTCGCGGTCGGCCAGGCTCAGCTCGGCCTTGGCATTCAAACCGGAGACGGTGATGTAGGTTTCCAGCGCAGCCGGTGCGTTGGCCAGTACGCCCAGTAGGTTAGGGATAAAACCCGAGCCTTTCAGCGCGTTTTCCAGGAAGGGCTTGGCGGCTTCCGGTGCGGTTTCAGGCGTGAGCAACGGTACACGGGACATGAAGTGGACTCCTGTTGGGTTTGAATGCCCCAGTCTGTTGGTTCTAAAAAAAGCGCTCAATAGGCTAAAGTAGCGATTACTTGCTCTTGAGTCTTTCCATTAGATGAATTCGTCCGATGTACTTGTCGATTGGTTATTAGATAGCCTCGAACTCAACACCAGCCTGTTTCACGTCGGCCGTTATTGCGGTGACTGGCACGCGAGCACCCATGGCCTGGCGCAGGCGAGCTTCCACTTGATTGTGCAAGGCGATTGCTGGCTGCATATCGACGGTGATTCAACGCCCCAACACCTGAACAATGGTGATGCGGTGTTCCTGCTGCGGGACTTTGCCTTCAGGCTTTCCGGCCAAGCCACGGCGGCCGGCGCCCAGCAGTGCCCACGCCGCTCGATGCTGCCTCTCGATAGCACGGCCACGGACGGCGTAGGATTAGTCTGCGGTTTCTTTCACTTCCAATCCGGATTGTCGACGCTGATCGTCGACACCCTGCCCAGCTGGATCATCCTGCGCGCCGGCGACCCGTCGCTGATGGCTGCACGCAACCTGTTCGAATTGATCCTGCAAGAATGCGCACGCACCCCAGCGCCCTCTTCCGCGCTGCTTGAGCGCCTGTGCCACCTGCTGTTCCTGTATGTGCTGCGCCAGCAAGTGCTCGACAACACCGAGCTTGGCGGCCTGGCGGCCCTTGGCCGGGCACCGGCGTTCGCACATTTGCTGGAGCAATTGATCGCCCGCCCCGCCGAGCCCTGGAGCCTGGAAAGCATGGCGGCCTGTACCGGGTTGTCGCGCTCGGCGTTTTTCAAGCGCTTCAGCGAACTGTGTGGGCAGTCGCCCGGGCAAGTACTGCTCATGATCCGCATGCGCCACGCCTGTGGGTTGCTCAAGGCGGACCAGACCGTGGCCGAGGTTTCGCTGGCGGCCGGGTATCAATCGGTGGCGGCGTTTACCCGAGCCTTCCATAAAGTCACCGGGCAACAGCCTGGCGCCTATCGCAGGGCGCAAGCCTAGCCTTGCAAGCCGGTGCCGGGCCGACCGCACAACTGCACCAGCCAATCGACGAACACCCTCACCCGCTGCGACAACTGCCGATGAGGCGGGTACAACGCAGTCAGCGCCATCTTCGGCACTGCCACATCAGGGAGCACCTGCACCAGCGTGCCCTCGGCCAGTTGGCGCAGGGAGTGATAACGAGGTGACTGGATCAGCCCGTAGCCGGCTTCGCACGCAGCGAAGTAACCGGCAGAGCTGTTCACGGCAACCACTTTCGGCAGGTTGATCGGATGCAACTCGCTGCCCAGCAGAAATTCCAGGCCAAAACGTTTACCGCTGGCGCTGGACACGTACTCGACCATTTGGTGACCCGCCAACTGCTCCAGGCAAGTGGGCGTGCCCATGCGTTCAAGGTACGCGGGGCTGGCCAGGGTCAGTTGTTCCATCATCGCCAAGGGGCGTGCCACCAGCGATTCATCCAGGGCCGGACCACCGCGCAACACGCAATCGACGCCTTCGCGAATCAGATCCACTGGCCGGTCATTGAGCCCGATCTCCAACTCGATCTGTGGGTACAGCGCGGTGAACGTTGGCAAGGCCGGAATCACAATCAAGCTCCCAATGCCTGAGGGCATATCGATGCTCAATGTGCCCCGGGGGTTCTGGCGCCGCGTGGAGAACACCGCCTCGGTTTCCTCAAGATCAGTCAGCAATTGCACGCAACGTTGGTAGTACGCCGCGCCATCCAGGGTCGGGCTGACGTGGCGCGTGGTGCGCTGCAGCAGTTGCACGCCGAGATGGGCCTCCAGTTGCTTGATCAGGATCGTCACGGAGGCGCGTGGCAATTGCAGGCTGTCGGCGGCCTTGGCAAACCCGCCCAATTCAACAATCCGAGTGAACACGCGCATGGCGTTAAAACGATCCAAGAGAATGCTCCCGCGGGAAATTGTTTAGATATTACGAACAGTGATAGCACTTTTAGCGGGTTTATCTGCATTTTTTCAAGGGTAACAATGGGCCCCTCATCACAAGGAGCTTCCCTATGCACACTCGACAACTCGGTAAAAACGGCCCGCATGTGTCCGCCATCGGCCTTGGCTGCATGGGCATGACCGATTTCTACACGCCCGGCACCGATACCACCGAAGCCACCGCAACCTTGCACCGCGCCCTGGAGTTGGGCGTCAACTTTCTCGATACTGCGGACATGTACGGCCCGCACACCAATGAGCAACTGATCGGCAAGGCTATTGCCGGCAAGCGCGACCAAGTGTTCCTGGCCAGTAAATTCGGGATTGTGCGCGACCCTGCCAACCCCGTAGTGCGCGGGGTGAATGGCCGGCCCGAGTATATCCGCAACGCCATCGACGGCACCTTGCAACGCCTGGGGGTGGATACGCTGGACCTGTACTACCAGCACCGTATCGACCCCGACGTGGCCATCGAAGAAACGGTCGGCGCCATGGCCGACCTGGTGAAACAGGGCAAAGTGCGCTATCTGGGCCTGAGCGAGGCGTCCGCCGCTACTCTGGAACGGGCGCATAAGGTCCATCCCATTAGCGCCCTGCAAAGTGAATATTCGCTGTGGAGCCGCGACCAGCAAGACAATGGTTGCCTCGCCGCTTGCCAGCGCCTGGGCATCGCGTTTGTGCCGTACAGCCCGTTGGGCCGAGGTTTTCTCACCGGCGCCTTGAAGAGCCCGGATGATTTCGGCGCCGATGATTACCGACGCTTCAGCCCGCGCTTTCAGGGGGAGAACTTTGCGAAAAACCTGCTGCTGGTAGAACAGGTCAAGAGCCTGGCGGCAGACAAAGGTGTCACGGCCGGGCAACTGGCGCTGGCCTGGGTATTGGCCCAAGGCGATTACATCATCCCGATTCCCGGCACCAAGCGGCGCACCTATCTGCAAGAGAATGTGGAGGCGCTGTCGATTTCTCTCAGCGCTGACGAACTGGCTGCGCTGGATGCGATCTTCCCTGCCAATGCAACCGCAGGCCTGCGTTACCCCAAGGAAGTGCTGGCCATGCTGGATATCTAGCGTCTGCTGGAACCCCTTGTGGGGGCCGTTCTCAGCGGGATTGATCAACGGTCTGCCGACTCCCGTGCAAAGCATGGGAGTCAGACTATTCTCACAACTCCTAGTGTAAAAACCGCCACACAGGAGGTGTGTCATGCACGCGACTGAGCATTCGGTCCGCTTGGAGCAGATCAGTCAGGAACGCTTCATCCAGGCGCCGATCGAGGCGGTTTATGACTATGTGACCCAGCCCGACCGCTGGCACGAGTGGCACCCCACCTCCCTCAGCGCCGACACCGGCACCACCGGCTCATTACCGGTCGGCACGCGCTTTACCGAAATCATCGACCTGCTGGGCATACGCGTCCCCATGAGTTACCGCGTACAAATCGCCCGCCGCCCCAGCGAGTTCAAGACCGTGTTCACCTCCCTGGCGGTTGACGGTTGCATCCATTACTGCTTGCGCGCTCATCAGGGCGGCACCCTGTTCAAACGGGTGCTGACTTACGAGACTGAACTGCAACTGGCGTCTTTGCATGAGCGCATGGTCGCGTTGTCGTCAATTGCGTTGGACCGGCTCAAGCAGCGGCTGGACAATCCGGGGTTCGTATAATTTAGAAACATTACCACGACGTCACATTGCAAACATGCCGGCAAAAGCAGGGAGAATGCCCGGCTTATTGCCGCGCCTTCAGTGAGACCCACGATGAAAACCCCATTGCGACTGGCCCTGCTCAGTGCCCTGTTTACCACCACTCTGGCCCAGGCCGCCGAACTGATCCCCATCGATGTACACCGCGACGCCAACTGCGGCTGCTGCAAGAAGTGGATCAGCCACTTGGAGAGCAACGGTTTCAAGGTCAACGACCACGTTGAAGCCGACATGAGCGCGGTGAAACAACGCTTGGGCGTGGCGCCACGCCTTGGCTCCTGCCACACCGCGGTGATCGACGGCAAGTTCGTCGAAGGCCACGTACCCGCCGAGCAGGTCCTGGCTCTGCGCAAGCGCAACGACCTGCTGGGCCTTGCCGCACCGGGCATGCCATTGGGCTCGCCAGGCATGGAAGTAGACGGACGCAGCGAGGCGTATCAAATCATTGGCCTGACCCGCGACGGCGAAGACGTGGTGGTAGCGGACTACCCGGCTCACTGACCGGTGTTGATGGGGTACCTGGGGCTGTTCGGCGCGGCATTTGGCGCCGCGACGTTATTGCCCCTGCAGTCGGAAGCTGTGCTGGTCGGCCTGCTGCTCAGCGGGCATTACAACCTTTGGCTGCTGCTGGGCATCGCCACCCTGGGTAATGTGCTGGGCTCGCTGGTCAATTGGCTGCTGGGGCGCTCGGTCGAGCGCTTCAAAGAGCGACGCTGGTTCCCGGTGAGCGCCAATCAGCTGGACAAGGCTCGCAGCCATTACGCACGCTGGGGGCACTGGACGTTGTTGCTCAGTTGGGTGCCAGTCATTGGTGATCCGCTGACGTTGGTGGCTGGGGTGATGCGTGAGCCGTTGTGGCGTTTTCTACTGCTGGTAACCCTGGCGAAAAGCCTGCGCTATGGCGTAATCGCAGCGCTGACGTTGCAGTGGGCGTTAATCCCCCGTTAATCGCGGGCAAAGAGCATCCGGGCATCTGTCTCGGAGCCAAAACCCATGCCTTTTATCCGTACATTATGCGTAGCCGGTTTGTTTTCGGTCAGCGCGGCGCCCGTGTTAGCTGACACCTACGGCCCTGAGTTGCAGGGCTTTGCATACCCCTACCCTTTGAATCATTTTGCCTTCCAATCCCAGGGCAAATCCCTGCAAATGGGCTACATGGACGTCCCCGCCACCGGCACTCCAAACGGCCGCAGCGTGGTGCTGATGCACGGCAAGAATTTTTGCGGCGCTACCTGGGAGGGTTCGATCAAGGCGCTCAGTGACGCCGGTTACCGCGTCATCGCCCCGGACCAGATTGGTTTTTGCACCTCCAGCAAGCCCGACCACTACCAGTACAGCTTCCAGCAACTGGCGACCAACACCCATCAACTGCTGGAAAAGCTCGGCATTCAAAAGGCCACGGTGATCGGCCATTCCACCGGCGGCATGCTCGCCACACGCTATGCGCTGATGTACCCCCAGCAAACCGAACAGTTGGGGCTGGTGAACCCCATTGGCCTGGAAGACTGGAAAGCCCTCGGCGTGCCCTACCAGAGCGTCGACCAGTGGTACCAGCGCGAGCTGAAACTGAGCGCCGACGGTGTACGCAATTACGAGCGAAACACCTATTACGTTGGGCGCTGGAAACCCGAGTACGAGCGCTGGGTAGACATGCTCGCCGGCCTGAACCAAGGCCCGGGGCATCTTCAGGTTGCCTGGAACTCGGCGCTGATTTACGACATGATCTTCACCCAACCGGTGTACTACGAGTTCAAAGACTTGCAGGTGCCCACCCTGCTGCTGATCGGCACCAGCGACACTACCGCCATCGGCAAAGATGTGGCGCCGGCGGCGGTCAAGGCCAAAATTGGTCATTACGAGGTACTGGGCAAGCAGGTGGCCAAGCTGATTCCCCGCGCCACGTTGGTGGAGTTCCCCGGCCTGGGCCATGCGCCCCAGATGGAAGAGCCGGAACAGTTTCATAAAGCCCTGTTGCACGGGTTGAACGCCCTTTAATTGCCACTTTTCGAGGCCCGCGTGCATGTCGATACAGATCGCAGTGATGGATGATTGGCAAAACGTGGCCAGCGACGTGGCGGATTGGTCGGCGCTGGACAGCGTGGGCAAGGTGCATTTTCTCCACGACTACCCCGCCGATACCGCCACCATGATCGAGCGCTTGAAAGGATTCGAGGTGATTTGCCTCATGCGCGAACGCTCAACCTTTGACAAAGCCCTGCTGCAAGGGCTGCCCCAGCTCAAATTGCTGGTGACCGGCGGCATGCGCAATGCCGCCATCGACCTTCCCGCAGCCAAGGCCTTGGGCATCCAGGTGTGCGGCACCGACAGCTATAAACACGCCGCACCGGAACTGACCTGGGCCTTGATCATGGCCTCTACACGTAACCTGCTCGCCGAAGCCAACTCGCTGCGCGGGGGCGGATGGCAGGTCGGCCTGGGCGGCGACCTGCACGGCAAGACATTGGGCGTCCTGGGGCTGGGCAGCATTGGCCAGAAAGTCGCAAGGTTTGCCCAGGTGTTTGGCATGCGGGTGATTGCCTGGAGTGAAAACCTCACGCCGGAGCGCGCGGCTGAATCGGGGGTGACCTGGGTCAGCAAGCGCGAGCTGTTTGAGCAGACGGATATTCTGACCATCCATCTGGTGCTCAGCGAGCGCAGCCGTGGTCTGGTGGATGCGCAAGCGTTGGGCTGGATGAAGCCCACAGCGCGCCTGGTAAATACCGCACGCGGGCCGATTGTGGACGAGCAGGCACTGCTGCAAGCATTGCGCAGCGGACGCCTGGCCGGGGCGGCGCTGGATGTGTTTGCCGAGGAACCGCTGCCGGCTGACCACCCGTTTCGCCGCTTGCCCAATGTGCTCGCAACGCCACACGTGGGGTATGTGAGCGAGCAGAATTACCGGCAGTTCTATCAGCAGATGATCGAAGATATCCAAGCCTGGGCCGAGGGTGTGCCCCTTCGCGGGCTCGCCTGACGCACCATTAAAGTGCACCCCCCCCCTGTGGCGAGGGAGCTTGCTCCCGCTGGAGTGCGCAGCGCTCCCAAAATTTTGGGGCCGCTACGCGCCCCAGTGGGAGCAAG
>NZ_BCBO01000065.1:0-25298 GCF_001320835.1 Pseudomonas sp. NBRC 111138
CGCAGCGCTCCCAAAATTTTGGGGCCGCTACGCGCCCCAGTGGGAGCAAGCTCCCTCGCCACAGGAGCATATCGTTAAAAGTTTTTTGTCCTACAAAATCTGCATGAAAACCCAGCAGGCGCTGGGATCTGTCCTAGACTCATGACCGATGGGTCCGTTCCAAAACAAAAACCCCGCAAAAAATCTAAACTTTCGAAACCTGCCGCTGGTCAAGTTTTAGGTAAGGGCGAGCACGCGCGCTTCAGGCCGAATGCCCGCTCATCCAATCTTTTTTAGCCGACGTTACAACTGGCATACGCCTTGCCAGCTTGTATAGCGCTTGTGTGCCTGGCCGCAGGATGCGGTCACTCGGAGCTGATGGCAGCGGGCCATTAGCCAACCAACAGATGGGAGTGCATTATGATCAGTGCCGCAGTAGATACTCAGGGAGAGCGTTTTAGTCAGCCGGCAGGAGGGCCAAAGTCTTTGGCCGACCTGCCCAACACTGTGCGGCCGGTCGTGAGTCAGAATCCGAATCGAAAGAAAGTCTTGTTTGTCACTTCCGAGTTCGCGGACCTGGTGAAAACCGGCGGCCTGGGCGACGTCTCCGCGGCCCTGCCCCGCGCCATGGCGCACCTGCATGACGTGCGGGTGCTGATTCCGGGTTACCCGCAAGTGATGGAAAGCGATAACCCGATTCATATCGTCGGTGAACTGGGTGGCCATGCCGCGTTGCCCCCGTGCAAGATCGGGCGCATGGACCTTGCGGACGGCCTGGTCATCTATGTGCTGATCTGCCCCGAACTGTATGAGCGCGAAGGCACGCCCTACGGCGCCAACAACGGCCGCGACTGGCCGGACAACCATATTCGCTTTGCCCGCCTGGGCTTGGCTGCCGCGGACATTGCCGCCAACCTTGCACAAATCCACTGGTGCCCAGACCTGGTGCACGCCCACGACTGGCCTGCGGGTCTGGCCCCCGCGTATATGCACTGGCGTGGGTCACGTACGCCAACCCTGTTCACCATTCATAACCTGGCCTACCAGGGCGTGGTCAGCCTGGCCTCGACGCCCGAGCTGGGCATTCCGCCCCACGCCCTGCAACAGGAAGGCATGGAGTTCTACGGCAAGATGTCGTTTCTCAAGGCGGGCATGGCGTATTCCAGCCATATCACCACCGTGAGCGCCACCTACGCCCAGGAGATCACCACCCCGGAATTCGGTTGCGGCCTGGATGGCTTCCTCGCCAGCAAGACCCAGCAAGGTCTGCTCAGCGGCATTCCCAACGGTATCGACGAAAGCTGGGAGACGTCCACCGACACGCATCTGATCCACAACTTCAATATCGGCGACTGGGAAGGCAAGGCTATCAACGCCGCCCATGTGCGCGAGTTGTTTGAGCTGCAGCCATCCAGTGGCCCGCTGTTCGCTGTGGTCTCGCGCCTGGTCTACCAGAAAGGCCTGGACCTCACCGAAGCCGTCGCCGGTTTCATCGTCGAAAACGGCGGCCAGATTGCGATCATCGGCCGTGGCGAGCCGGAAGAAGAGCAGGCCATGCGCGAATTGGCACTGCGCTTCCCGGGCCAGGTGGGCGTACGCATTGGCTTCAACGAGACCGATGCGCGCCGCATGTTCGCCGGCAGCGATTTCCTGCTGATGCCGTCACGCTATGAGCCCTGCGGGCTGAGCCAGATGTACGCGCAACGCTTCGGCTCGTTGCCGGTGGCGCGTAACACCGGCGGGCTGGCGGACACCATTGAGGATGGGGTCACCGGGTTCCTGTTCAATGAATCCACGGTGCAAAGCTACGAAGAGGCGCTGCGCCGCGCCTTCAAGGTGTTCGCCTTCCCCGGTCTGCTCAATGCCATGCGCAGCCGTGCCATGACCCAGCCGTTCAACTGGTGCCAGGCCGTGGAACCCTACGCCGAACTCTACGAACAACTGGTGGCCAAGGCCCTGGGGAAATCGAACAAGTAGCGACTGGAACAACTAAGGGAGGTCTTCATAGATGCCGTCAAGGACTCTGGAAACCTGGCCCCACGGCGCAATCATGCTGGACGCGCACCGCACGCGCTTTGCGTTATGGGCGCCAGACGCATTTTATGTCAGCGTTGAATTGGAACAGGGTAAAACCATCGTCATGCTGCCCCAGGCCGGTGGTTGGTTTGAAGTCGAAATCGCGTGCCCTGCCGGCACGCTTTACCGTTTTAACATCGATGGCGAAAACACAGTGCCCGACCCCGCCTCCAGGGCCCAGGCGCTGGACGTGCATGGGTGGAGCCGAGTAGTCGACCCCCTCGCCTATGAATGGCGCCACAGCCAGTGGCAGGGTCGCCCGTGGCACACGGCGGTGATCTACGAGCTCCACGTCGGCGCCATGGGCGGCTACGCTGCCGTTGAGAAACACCTGGCACGCCTGGCCGAACTAGGCGTCACCGCGATTGAATTGATGCCTTTGGCGCAATTTCCCGGCGAACGCAATTGGGGCTATGACGGCGTGCTGCCCTATGCGCCCCACGCTACCTACGGCACTCCCGAGCAACTCAAGCAGCTGATCGACAGTGCCCACGGCCACGGTTTGGCCGTGATCCTCGATGTGGTCTACAACCACTTCGGCCCCGACGGCAATTACCTGGGCCAGTACGCCCAGGGGTTCTTCCAGGAGGACGTGCACACACCCTGGGGCGCCGGCATTGATTTCGAGCGCCGTGAAGTGCGGGATTTCTTCCTCGATAACGCCTTGATGTGGCTGCTCGAATACCGCTTCGACGGCCTGCGCCTGGATGCCGTGCACGCCATCGACAACCCTGGGTTTCTGCAGGAACTGGCACAACGGGTACGCCAGCAGGTGGACGGCGGGCGCCACGTGTGGCTGATGCTGGAAAACGAACTGAACCAGGCCAGCCTGTTGCAGCACGATTTCGACGCCCAATGGAATGACGACTTTCATAATGTGCTGCACGTGCTGCTCACCGGTGAAACCGACGCCTACTACAGCGACTTTGCCGAGCAGCCTACCGCCAAGCTGGCGCGCTGCCTGGCCGAGGGGTTCATCTACCAGGGCGAGACGACACGCCATGGCCATGCGCGCGGCGAACCCAGTGCGGATCTGCCCCCCAGCGCCTTCGTCGCGTTCCTGCAGAACCACGACCAGGTCGGCAACCGCGCCCTCGGCGAACGCCTGCACCGGCTGTGTTCGCCCCAGGCACTGAGCGCCGCGACCGCCCTACTGTTGCTGTGCCCCATGATCCCGATGTTGTTCATGGGCGACGAGGTGAATGCCGCCGAGCCGTTCCTGTTTTTCACCGACCATCATGGCGAACTGGCCGAGGCGGTGCGTGAGGGGCGGCGCAATGAATTTGCCGACTTCGCGGCGTTTCACGACCCCAAGCAACGCCAGCGCATCCCCGACCCCAACGCGCTGCAAACCTTTTTACAGTCGGTGCCCTCTTTCGTCGAGAACGACCACACCCAGCTCTACCGCCACCTGCTGAGCCTGCGTCACGTGCACGTGGTGCCACACTTGCCCGGCACCGTCGCCCTGGGCGCGCACGTGCTGGCTGACCATGCCGTCACCGCGCGCTGGCGCCTGGGCAACGGCCGTGTGCTGCAGATCGACCTGAACCTGAGTGAACAGCCCCTGGATCATCCGGCACCCCACCCGATTATTTTCCAAACGCCTGCCCCGCAAGGTGCGCACTTACCGCCCTTGAGCGCACGCGTTTGCTTATCCCCTGTTGGAGACATTCTTTGAGCGAAGCGAACCTGGAAATTCTCGCCAGCCGCGCGGGCCTGGCCGTCGATTGGATCGATGCCAACGGTCGCCCGCAACATGTAAAGCCTAATGCCCTGCGCGCCGTCCTCAAAGGGCTGGGGCACCCGGCCGACAGCGATGCCGAGATCGACGCGAGCCTGCTGCAACTTGAGCAGGCGCAGCAGGACCGGCACCTGCCGCCCTTGATGACCACCGACAGCGGTGCGGGCCTGGACCTGGCACGCTATTTCGCCCCGGACACCCCGTGTCGCGTCAACCTGGAAGGCGGCGAAACCCTGGAGCTGCGCCTGGACGGCGAGGCCGTATTGCCCGGCGTGATTGCCCTCGGCTATCACCAGGTGCATATCGACGGGCAAACCTTCACCCTGGCCGTCGCGCCCAGCCACTGCTATAGCGTGGCCGACGCGGTCGACAGCCAACCCGCTCGCGCCTGGGGCCTGAGCGCCCAACTCTATGCCTTGCGCCGCCTCGGCGATGGCGGTTTTGGCGACACCCTTGCCCTGGAGCACCTGGTGCGTTCCGCCGCCGAACGCGGCGCCGACGCCGTGGCAATCAGCCCGATGCACGCGATGTTCAGCGCCGACACTGAGCGATTCAGCCCCTATTCACCCTCCAGCCGCCTGTTTCTCAACAGCCTGTATGCTTCGCCGGCGTGCATCCTTGGTGAACGTGAAGTGCGCAACGCCATCGAAGCGGCCGGGTTGGCTGACGAGTTGCATGCCCTGGAACAGCTCCCGCTGATCGACTGGCCGGCCGCCGCCAAGGCCAAGCAACGCCTGCTGCGCACACTGTATGAAGACTTTCGCCACGGCGCGCATCCCCAGCATGCCGACTTTCAAAGCTTCCGCCAGGCCGGCGGCGAAGCCCTGGAAAACCACTGCCGCTTCGAAGCCATACAGGCCAAGCGTGCTGCCGCGGGTGAGGACCTGGACTGGCGCCAATGGCCCGAAGCCTGGCGTACGCCACAGAGCCCGGCCCTGGCGCAGTTCGCTGAGGACAACCGCGACGAAATCGGCTATTTCGCCTTCACCCAATGGCTGATTGCCCGCAGCCTTGAGCGCGCACAACAGGCCGCCCGTGGCAGCGGCATGGGCATCGGCCTGATCGCCGACCTGGCGGTGGGCGCCGACGGCGGCGGCAGCCAGGCCTGGAGTCGCCAGGATGAACTGCTGGCCGACCTCACCGTCGGCGCGCCACCGGACATTCTCAACCGCGCAGGCCAAGGCTGGGGCATCTCTGCCTTTTCCCCTGACGGCCTCAAGCGCAATGGCTATCGCGCCTTTATCGAAATGCTGCGGGCCAACTTCGCCCATGCCGGCGGCTTGCGCATCGACCACGTGATGGGCCTGCAACGCCTGTGGGTGATCCCTCTGGGCGCGTCCCCCCGTGAAGGTGCCTACTTGTATTACCCGGTGGACGACCTGCTGCGTTTGCTCGCCCTGGAATCGCACCGCCACCAGGCCATCGTCCTCGGTGAAGACCTGGGCACCGTGCCCGAAGGCCTGCGCGAAAAGCTCAGCGCCCGTTCGATCCTGGGCATGCGTGTGCTGCTGTTCGAACAGAACCATGACGGCCAGTTCAAGCCCATCCTCGATTGGCCCGACAACGCCTTGGCCACCACCAGTACCCACGACTTGCCGACCCTCAATGGCTGGTGGCACAGCCGCGATATCGAATGGAATATCCAGCTGGGCCTGATCGATGCGCCCACCGTAGACCAATGGAGCGAACACCGCCTGCGCGAACGCCAGGCACTGCGCCAAGCCTTGAGCCAGGACCCGCAGAACTTCATCGACGAGATCCGCAACGACACCGACCATATGATCGACGCCAGCGTGCGCTACCTGGGCCATACCCGTGCGCCACTGGTGTTGTTGCCCTTGGAAGATGCATTGGGCATCGAGGAGCAAGCCAACCTGCCGGGCACCCTCGACACCCACCCCAATTGGCGCCGACGCTTGCCCGGCGAAGCCGCCAGCCTGCTCGACAATGACAGCGCGGCGCGTCGCCTCGAACTGCTGGCCGTGGCGCGCAACCAAGCCTATGAGCGTGACCGATGAACGCACTGCCCCTGCGCGCCACCCAGCGCCTGCAATTTCATAAAGATTTTACCCTCGATGACGCGGTGCCACTGGTGCCGTACTTTGCCCAACTGGGCATCAGCCACCTGTATGCTTCACCACTGTTAAGCGCCCGCGCCGGCTCCATGCACGGCTACGATGTGGTCGACCCGACCCGCGTCAACCCGGAACTGGGGGGCGAAGCGGCGTTGCGTCGCCTGGTCGCCGCGCTGCGTGAGCACGACATGGGTTTGATCCTCGATATCGTCTCCAACCATATGGCCGTGGGCGGCGCGGATAACCCTTGGTGGCTGGACCTGCTGGAATGGGGCCGCCTGAGCCCCTATAGCGAGTTCTTCGACATCCAGTGGCACTCCCCCGACCCGCTGCTCAAGGGCCAGTTGCTGATGCCCTTCCTCGGCAGCGATTACGGCGAAGCCTTGCAGAACGGCACGCTGGCGCTCAAGTTCGATGCCGCCCAGGGGAGTTTCTACGTCGAGCATTACGAACACCGTTTTCCGATTTGCCCCAGAGACTACGGCTTGATTCTGGGTAGCGACGAGTTACTCAAATCGCTGGCCGAACGTTTCGCCGCCCTCGCCTATCAGCACGACGCCTACGCCGAGGCCACCGAGCTCAAACAAGCCCTGGCCGAACGCGCCAGCGAGCTGCTACCCGCTATTGAACAACGCCTGACCGCATTCGACAGTCGCCAGCCCGAGGGTTTCGAGCGCCTGCATCACCTGCTCGAACAACAGACCTATCGCCTGGCCAGTTGGCGCACAGCCGCAGACGACATCAACTGGCGGCGTTTTTTCGACGTCAATGAGCTCGGCGGCCTGCGGGTCGAACGCGCGGCGGTGTTCGAAGCCACCCATGGCAAGATTTTCGAGCTGATCAGCGCGGGGCTGGTCGACGGGCTGCGCATCGACCATATCGATGGCCTGGCCGACCCGCGTGGCTATTGCCGCAAATTGCGCCGCCGCGTAGACGCGCTGTCACCCCAACGCCACTTGCCCATCTTTGTTGAAAAGATCCTTGGCGAAGGTGAAACCCTGCGTGAAGACTGGCAGGTGGATGGCACCACCGGCTACGAGTTCATGAACCAGTTGTCATTGCTGCAACACCATCCCGAAGGTTTTGCACCGCTGGCCGAGATGTGGACGCGTCACAGCGAGCGGCCCTCAGCCTTCGGCGAAGAAGCGCGGCTGGCGCGCCAGCAGATCCTCAATGGTTCGTTGGGCGGCGACTTCGAAAGCGTAGCCCAGGCGCTGCTGCAAGTGGCCCGCGATGACGTGATGACCCGCGATCTGACCCTGGGTGCCATCCGCCGGGCCTTGCAGGAACTGATCGTGCATTTCCCGGTGTACCGCACCTATATCAGCGCCAAGGGCCGCAGTGCGGCCGACGACAAGGTGTTCCAGCATGCCATGGAGGGTGCACGCAGTACCCTCAACGAAGGCGATTGGCCGGTGCTCGACCACCTGGAGCAATGGTTGGGTGGCCAGCCCTGGCGCAATCGCCCGGTAGGCCGCGCGCGCAAGATGCTCAAGCATGCCTGCGTGCGCTTCCAGCAACTGACCTCGCCCGCCGCCGCCAAGGCTGTGGAAGACACCGCGTTCTACCGTTCGGCGGTGTTGTTGTCGCGCAACGATGTGGGCTTCAGTACCGAGCAATTCAGTGCGCCGTTGGCAGATTTCCATGCGGCCAATCAACAGCGCCTGAAGACCTTTCCCGGCAACCTGCTGGCCACCGCCACCCACGACCACAAACGCGGCGAAGACACCCGTGCGCGCCTGGCGGTGCTCAGCGAGTGCGCCCCCTGGTATGCCGAACAGGTCGAGCACTGGCGTCGTCTGGCCGAGCCCTTGCGCGAGAGCGCCGATAGCCCCTCGGCGGGTGATGAGCTGATTCTCTATCAAGTGCTGCTGGGCAGTTGGCCGCTGGAGCCCAACCCCGATCTGGCGGCGTACCAGCAACGCCTGTGGCAGTGGCAGCAAAAAGCCTTGCGCGAGGCCAAGTTGCAGAGCAGTTGGAGCGCGCCCAACGAGGCTTACGAACAGGCGGTAGAAGCGTTCCTCAAGCGCTTGTTGCTCATTGAGGCCGGAGCGCCGCTGCGCAGTGCGTTGGACAGCGCTGCGCAGGCCATCGCCCCCGCCGGCGCCCTGAATGGGCTGGCGCAAACCTTGCTTCATCTGACCGTGCCGGGTGTGCCGGATATTTACCAGGGCGATGAGTTCTGGGACTTCAGCCTGGTCGACCCGGACAACCGGCGCCCGGTGGACTTCGCTGCGCGGCAACGTGCATTGCAGGCACCACCGGACATCGGCGAACTGTTGTTCAACTGGCGCGACGGGCGTATCAAACAGGCAGTGATCGCCCAGGTACTGGGCCTGCGTAAAGCCTGCCCCGAGCTGCTGCGCCATGGCAGCTATACGCCTTTGGAAGTGGTGGGCCAGCACGCTGAGCGTGTGGTTGCGTTCTACCGTGAACATCAAGGCAAGCAGTTACTGGTGGTGGTGCCGCGCTGGTCTTATCCGTTGCTTGAAAACGGGATGTTTCCCCAGATCAATGCGCAGGTTTGGGGCGATACTCGGGTGAAATTACCGTTCGCCGCCCCTGAACAAAACTGGAAGGGACTTTTTCAAACGGGCGTAGTCACACCCAACAAGGAGCTGTTGATCAGCGCTGCCCTGGGGGATCTCCCGGTCAATGTCTTTATCAATCCTGATAATCAAGAAAGCTGAAAATTTTCTGTGAGGAGTTTGTGATGAGTAAAGAAGACAAACGCATTCGCGAACTGGCGCATCAGATCTGGGAGTCTGAAGGCAAGCCCGATGGCGCCCACGATCGCCACTGGGAGATGGCGCGCAAGCTGGCGGAAGCCGAGGCGCTGACGCCGAGCAAGCCTAAACCGGCCGCCAAGCCGAAAACCGCGCCCAAGGCTGCGGCAAAGCCCAAACCTGCTGCGCCTGCCGCCGCCAAACCTGCGGCGAAGAAACCCGCCGCCCCGAAGAAGCCCAAACCGCCCGCCCCATGATTTCTCGGGCCTGCAGCACGCATTGCGCGCTGCAGGCCCTTTTCCGTCCAAGCCATGCGCTGAAGCACCGTCAGTACGGCGGCGTTCGGCCCGAAAAAAGACCTTTTGCAGGAGCAACTCGATGAGCAAACCCGACAACACCACAGCGACGCCGGTTCATGAGCCGTCGCGGATCCGTGAAGGTTTGCCCTTCCCCCTCGGCGCCACCTGGGATGGCCTGGGTGTGAATTTTGCGCTGTTTTCCGCCAACGCCACCAAGGTGGAGCTGTGCCTGTTTGACGATACCGGCGAGGTCGAGCTGGAACGCATCGAACTGCCCGAATACACCGACGAGATTTTTCATGGTTACCTGCCCGATGCCCACCCCGGGCTGATTTACGGCTACCGTGTCTACGGCCCCTATGACCCGGCCAATGGTCATCGCTTCAACCACAACAAGCTGCTGATTGACCCCTACGCCAAGCAACTGGTGGGCGAACTCAAATGGTCCGAAGCGCTGTTTGGCTACACCATCGGCCACCCGGACGACGACCTCAGTTTCGATGAACGCGACAGTGCGCCCTTCGTGCCCAAGTGCAAGGTCATCGACCCGGCGCACACCTGGGGCAACGACCAACCGGTACGAGTGCCGTGGGACCGCACGATCATCTACGAAACCCACCTGCGCGGCATCAGCATGCGCCATCCTTCGGTTGGCGAGTCGGTGCGGGGCACCTGCGCCGGCCTGATGGAAGATGACGTGCTCAAGCATATCCGCCAGTTGGGCATTTCCTCGGTCGAGCTGCTGCCCGTGCACGCCTTCGTCAACGACCAGCATCTGCTGGAAAAAGGCATGACCAACTACTGGGGCTACAACAGCATCGCGTTCTTCGCCCCCGACCCGCGCTACCTGGCCAGCGGCAAGATCGCCGAATTCAAGGAGATGGTCGCGCACCTGCATGAGCAGAAGCTGGAAGTGATTCTGGACGTGGTCTACAACCACACCGCCGAAGGCAACGAGCGCGGCCCGACCCTGTCGATGCGCGGCATCGACAACGCCTCCTACTATCGCCTGATGCCCGACGACAAGCGCTTCTACATCAACGATTCCGGCACCGGCAACACCCTGGATCTGAGCCACCCGTGCGTGCTGCAAATGGTCACCGACTCCCTGCGTTACTGGGCCACCGAGATGCACGTGGACGGCTTCCGCTTCGACCTGGCGACCATCCTCGGGCGCTACCGCGACGGGTTCGATGAGCGCCACAGTTTCCTCGTGGCGTGCCGCCAGGACCCGGTACTGCGCCAGTTGAAACTCATCGCCGAGCCCTGGGACTGTGGCCCCGGCGGCTACCAGGTGGGCAACTTCCCGCCGGGCTGGGTGGAATGGAACGACCGTTTCCGCGACACCGTGCGTGCGTTCTGGAAAGGCGACGACGGCCAACTCGCAGACTTCGCCGGGCGCATGACCGCCTCGGGCGAGATGTTCAATCACCGCGGGCGCAGGCCGTACAGCTCGGTGAACTTCATCACCGCCCACGACGGCTTCACCCTGCACGACCTGGTGTCGTACAACGACAAACACAACGAGGCCAACGACGAGAACAACCAGGACGGCAGCAATAACAACCTGTCCTGGAACCACGGCGTCGAAGGCCCTACCGACGACCCGGAGATCAACGCGCTGCGCCTGCGCCAGATGCGCAACTTCTTCGCCACTTTGCTGCTGGCCCAGGGCACGCCAATGATCGTCGCCGGGGACGAGTTCGCTCGCACTCAGCACGGCAACAACAACGCCTATTGCCAGGACAGCGAGATCGGCTGGGTCAACTGGGATCTGGACGATGACGGCAAGGCCCTGCTCAAGTTCGTCAAGCGCCTGATCAAGCTGCGTCTGGCGTACCCGATCCTGCGGCGTGGGCGCTTCCTGGTGGGCGACTACAACGAAGACATCGGCGTGAAGGACGTCACCTGGCTCGCGCCGGATGGCAACGAAATGACTACCGAGCAATGGGAAGACAGCCAGGGCCGCTGCCTGGGCATGTTGATGGATGGCCGCGCCCAGGAAACCGGGATTCGTCGTGCCGGGGCCGACGCCACGTTGCTGCTGGTGGTCAACGCCCATCACGACCTGGTCAATTTCCGCCTGCCGCCGGTGCCGGAGGGCGAGTTCTGGACGTGCCTGCTCGACACCAACGACCCGGCTGTGCGTGGCCAGGAACGCTTTGATTTCGAGCATGAGTACGCGGTCACCGCTCGCTCGCTGCTGCTGTTTGAACTGCAGCACGAAGGCGAGGTGTGAAATGGCGTTGCACGGTTTCCTCCAGGGCTACCGGGGCTATGCCGACACGCAAGCCTTGGGTAACGCCCTGAGGGCCCTTCAAGAAGAAGGCCTTGATCAACTGCCGTTGCCGGGCAGCGGCCAGACCCTGTCCCGCTTGAGCCAACTGGCCCAGGTGGCCGGGCATGACTTGCGCCTGTGCAAGTTGTTCGAAGGCCATACCGATGCCCTGGCGATCATTGCCGAACTCGACAGCCCCTTGCCGCCGCTGGGCAGCACCTGGGGCATGTGGGCGGCCGAGCCGCCGAATGCCAAGGTGCACGTGCGTCGCGACGGCCAGCGGCTGCTCGTCGAGGGGCGCAAAGCCTGGTGTTCCGGTGCGGCGGTGGTCAGCCATGGTTTGCTGACGGCCTGGGACGAAGAGGACCGCCAGCAATTGGTGGCGGTGGCGATGGATCAACCGGGCATCAGGGTGACGGATGAGGGGTGGAAGGCGGTGGGCATGGCGGCGACCGGTAGCGTCGACATCCTGTTCAGCGCCGTCAGGGGAATTGCCGTGGGTGGCCCGGGTGACTATCTGTCTCGCCCGGGCTTCTGGCACGGCGGAATCGGCATCGCGGCGTGCTGGTACGGCGCCGCACAACGCCTGGGTGAAGTGTTGCGCGCCCAGTGTGCCACGCGTGCCGAGCCCCATGCGTTGGCCCACCTCGGCGCGGTCGACAGTGCCCTGAACAGCGCTGCCTGCGTGTTACGCGCCAGCGCCGCGCAGATCGACCGCGAGCCTCGCGCCGATGCGCGACAACTGGCGCAACAGACGCGCGCCTGTATCGAGGACACCGTCGAGCAAGTGATCCAGCATGTGGGCCGTGCGGTCGGCGCCGGGCCGTATTGCAAGGATCCGCACTTTGCCCAGTTGATGGCTGATTTACCGGTGTACGTGCGGCAAAGTCATGCCGAACGCGACTTGGCCGCCCTCGGTGAACAGGTCGCCGGCGAGCCCACAGGGAGATGGGCGCTATGAGGCCCAATCCGATTGTTGGCCAGGGCACGCCATTGAGCCACTGGCAAAACAGCGCACGATTGGCCGAGTTGCCGCAGATCAGTGTGGCGCAGTTGGTGCCGCCTGGGCATCGAGCGGTGATCATCGCCCCGCATCCGGATGACGAGGTGCTGGGCAGTGGGGGTCTGCTGCAAGGGCTGGCTGCGCTGGATCGCCCTATCCAGTTGATCTCCGTCACCGATGGCAGCGCCAGCCACCCTGGCTCCCGGCGCTGGCCGGTGGAGCGTCTGAGCGTGGTGCGTCCGCAGGAATCGGCCCAGGCCTTGCACCGCCTTGGCTTGCCGCTGCACAGTTTGAAATGGCTGCGCGGCGGGTTTACCGACAGCCATGTGGCCGAGCGCGAAACCCAGCTCTGCGAATTTATCCAGCGCCACCTCAAGCCTAACGATGTGGTGTTCGCCACGTGGTGCGAGGATGGGCATTGCGACCATGAAGCCGTGGGCCGCGCCAGCGCCAAGGCAGCCAAGGCCGTCGGTGCAGTGCTGTGTGAACTACCGGTGTGGACTTGGCACTGGGCCACCGCCGAAGACCACAAGGTGCCCTGGCATCGGGCTCGCAAGATTCCGCTGACCGCTGAGCAGGTTGCGCGCAAACGCCATGCGATCCACGCCTTCGCCAGCCAGTTGGAGGGCGACCCGCAAATCGGCCTGCCTCCGGTGCTGGCGCCCTATGTGGTGGAGCGCTTGCTGCAACCTTTTGAGGTGGTGTTCGTATGAGTGTGGCAACCCCCTACTTCGACCAGTTGTTTGCCGGCAATGACGACCCTTGGGCTTTTCGTCAGCGCTGGTACGAACAACGCAAGCGCGCCCTGACCTTGGCCATGCTGACGCGGCCGCGCTATGCGTCGATATTCGAGCCGGGTTGTGCCAACGGCGAACTGAGTGCCGAGTTGGCCCCGCGTTGTGAACGCCTGCTGTGTTGCGACACTGCAACTGCGGCGGTACGGCTGGCACAAGCGCGGCTGGAGTGTTTTCCTCATGCCCGGGTGGAGCAGCGTCGCCTGCCGGAACAATGGCCCGGCGGGCAATTCGAGCTGATCGTATTGAGTGAGCTTTGTTATTACCTCGATGCAGGTGATTTTAATCGTCTGATCGATTGCGCACTCGCCGCCTTGACCGCTGACGGGCAAATCCTGGCCTGCCATTGGCGAGTGCCCATTGACGGTTGCCCGCAAACCGCCGAACAGGTGCACGCCGTGCTGCAACAGCGTCTGGGTGTAGCACCATTGGTGCAGTACCAAGACCCGGATTTCCTGCTCGACCTGTGGAGCCTGGATGGCACCTCGGTCGCTCGCCATGAGGGTTTACGATGATCGGTATTCTGATCCCGGCACATAACGAAGAAGCCCTGTTGGATGATTGCCTGCGGGCTGCGCGGATCGCCGCCAACCACCCGGGCTTGCTGGGTGAAGCGGTACAGATTCTGGTAGTACTCGACAGTTGCAGCGATGCCAGCGCGGCGATTGCCCAGGCCCACGAGGTGCATTGCCTGCACGTGCAGGCGCGCAACGTCGGGCACGCCCGCGGCGTGGGTGCAGGGTACTTGCTGGAGCAAGGCGCGCGGTGGATTTCCTGCACCGACGCCGACAGCCGTGTCGCCCCTGACTGGTTGGTGGCCCAACTGGCCCAAGGCTGCGACGCGGTGTGCGGCACAGTCACCGTGGACGCCTGGAGCGAAGGCTTCGACCCGGCTGCGCAGATTCGCTATCAGCAGGCCTACCAGGCCCGCGATGGGCATCGGCATATTCATGGGGCCAACCTGGGCGTGAGTGCCCGCGCCTACGTAGAGGCCGGTGGGTTTGAACCGCTGGAATGCCACGAGGATGTAAAACTGGTACGTGAATTGGAGCGTTGCGGTGCCTCCATTGCCTGGAGCCATGCGCCGCAAGTGGTGACTAGTGCGCGACTGGATTGCCGGGCTGAGGGTGGGTTCGGTGATTACTTGAAGAGCTTGATGCGGGCTGGGTGAAAACAAAATCGCAGGCAAGCCAGCTCCCACAGGGATCCGTGCCAGGCGCAGATATTGTGGGCAACATAGACCCCTGTGGGAGCTGGCTTGCCTGCGATGACGTCAGCCCAGCAAACATCGCATCAAAGTTGTGCAGATACCCATGCCTGTCTATGCTCCTAACGCCTCGCATGGCATTCCTTGATTGGCATGCTGCGCACTCACCCAGCGGAGCCTGCGGTGAAGACAAGAGCGTCGTCTCGTCAACGGAGCACGACCCGGTATCAACCGACAAGGATGTGACACCCCATGAAACCTGCCTCCTTAAGCGAAGGCCGTCGCGGCCCCGTGCAAATCTGGAACAGTGCGCCGCAGTTGGCGCAAACACCCATCATCTCCCTGAACAGCCTGGTACCACCCGGTGCTCGCGTCGTGGTAATCGCACCTCATCCTGGCGATGAAGTGCTGGCGTGCGGCGGTTTGCTGCAACTGCTCAGCACCCGCGAGCATCCGCTGCAATTGATCTCCATCACCGATGGCAGCGCCAGCCATCCCGGCTCTCAGGTATGGCCGGCCAGCCGCTTGAGCGTGGTGCGCCCCCAGGAAAGTGCCGAGGCCCTACGGCGATTGGGTATGCCCTTGCACAGCCTGAAATGGATTCGTGGCGGGTTTTGTGATGACGCACTGGCCGCCCGTGAACAGCCCATGAGCCAATTCATCGCGCGCTACCTGCAACCTGGCGACGTGGTGTTTACCACCTGGCGCAACGACGGCAATGACGACCATGACGCCGTCGGCCGCGCGAGTGCCAAGGCGTGCAGCCTGGTAGGTGCGCAACTGTATGAACTGCCGATCTGGGCCTGGCATTGGCCGGCCCGGGAAAGCGCGATAATGCCCTGGCAACGTGCACGCAAGGTCCGCCTGGACACCCGGACCGTCGCGCGCAAGCTGCACGCCGCCCATGCCTACGCCAGCCAGTTGGTGGGTGACCCACAAATTGGCTTACCGCCGATGCTCGCGCAGATATTGCTGGAGCGCATGCGCGAGCCCTACGAAATCCTGTTCACCTGAACACCACCCTGTAGGAGCGAGCTTTCTCGCGAAAAACCTCAACGATAACGCGGGTTTCCGGAATCAACGCGGCGCCTGTGAGTCTTTCGCGAGCAAGCTCGCTCCTACAGAGTTTGGACTTTTCCCTACAGACTCAATCTGTCAGACTGATGCGAATAATTATCAACAGATTTACTATTCGCCACGGAAGGCACTTGGGGAGCCCTACTTTCATGTCTGTGCAACAACGCGGCGGCAACGTTTTTACACCCAGTCTGATGGCAATCACTATCGCGCTAGCAACCTCCAATGCGGCCATTGCCGCCGACGCCGAAGCACCGGCCACCATCGAGCTGGGCGCTACCCAGGTCTCGGGCCAACAGCTTGGCGCAACCACCGAAGGCAGCGAGTCGTACACCACCGGCTCGATGAAGACCGCGACCAAACTGCCGCTGACCCTGCGCGAAACCCCGCAGGCCGTCACCGTAATCACGCGCCAGCGCATGGATGACCAGGCCATGACCAGCATCAACGACGTGGTCAACGCCACGCCGGGGCTGTTCCTCAATTATTCCAACGGCCCTGGGCGACAAGCCTTCACCGCACGCGGTTTCGATATCGACAACCTCATGTATGACGGTATCCCCAGCGGCTACAACGGTGCGTCGGTAGGCGCCCAGCCGAACCTGGCAATGTTCGACCGCGTCGAAGTGGTGCGCGGCGCTACCGGCCTGGTAACCGGCGCAGGCAACCCTTCGGCCGCCATCAACCTGATCCGCAAGCGGCCACTGGATGAGCAGAAAGTTACCCTCACCGGCGCCGTCGGCAGCTGGGACGATTACCGTGGCGAGCTCGACGCCTCCAGCCCGCTCAATGACAGTGGCACCTGGCGCGGCCGCGTCGTCACCTCTTACCGCGATGCCAACAGTTTTATCGACAAGGCCGAGCAGGATCATGGCCTGTTCTATGCCGTCACCGAAGCCGACCTGAGCGAAGACACCACCCTGACCCTCGGTTACTCGAACCAGAAGGACAAGACCAACTACTTCTGGGGCGCTTCGATGGTCGGCCTGGATGGGCGCCACTTGGGCCTGTCGCGCTCCTATAACCCAGGCACCGATTGGGAGAACAAGGACCAGGAAATCAACACCGTGTTCGCTGAGCTGCGCCAGCGCCTGGCCAACGACTGGAGCCTGCAGGCCAACGCCAACTATGCCGAACAGAACGCCTTGTTCTCCGGCTCCTACCAATCGCGCTGGACCAACGACACCCTCGCCCGCACGGTGTACCAGGCCAGCTACGATGAAAACCAGGCCGGGCTCGACGCCTTTGCCAGCGGCCCGTTCGAGGCGTTCGGCCGTACCCATGAACTGGTGGTGGGCGCCAGCAAGCGCATCTACGACATGACCACCCACAACTACAGCCCCTACGACCTCAACTGGCCGATCAATGCGGGCAAACCGAACTTCACCCGCACCAACAACGTTCGCGAAGTCACCACCCAGGACGGTTTCTACCTGACCAGCCGCCTGAGCCTGGCCGACCCGCTGAAGCTGATCCTCGGCGCTCGCCTGGACTGGTACGACTACGACAACCGTGATGCCGCCGGCGACTACAAGGTCACCCGCAACCTCACCCGCTACGCCGGCCTGATCTACGACCTGGACGACCAGCATTCGGTATACGTGAGCTACAGCGACATCTTCACGCCGCAAAAAGAAAAGAGCACAGCCGGCACCCCACTCAAGCCCATCGTCGGTAAAAATTATGAGGTTGGCGTCAAAGGCGAATATTTTGGTGGCGCGCTGAATGCCAGCGTGGCGCTGTTCCGCGTCGACCAGGAAAACCGCGCCGTGGCCGTGGTGGTGCCCAACTGCCCGCAGGCGTCCTGTTCTGTGGCCTCGGGCGAAATCCGCAGCCAGGGTATCGACTTTGAACTGCAAGGCGCCTTGACCGAAAACTGGCAGGTCGGCGGCGGCTATACCTATGCACGCACCCACACCATCAAGGACGACGCCAACCCGCAGAAGGTCAACAAGCAGTTCGATACCGACATCCCGGAGCATCTGTTCAAAGTGACCACCCGCTACAACTTCCAGGGCCCGCTGGAAAAACTCCGGGTCGGCGGCAATATCTCCTGGCAGAGCCGCATGTACAACGACATCAAGCTAGCGGATGGCAGCAACTACCGGCTCCAGCAAGGCGGCTACGCCGTCACCGACTTGATGGCGGGCTACCGGGTCAATCAGCACCTGGACTTGCAGCTCAATGCCAACAACATTTTCGACCGCCACTACTACCAGTCCATCTCCAACGATGTGGACTATGGTGGCGACTCCTATGGCAGCCCCCGCAATATGATGCTGACCGCCAAGTACAGTTTCTGAGCCCCATGCCCACCTCGGCTGCCCGCTCGGGCAGCCGCTCTTAAAGTCCCACGCCCACATGCCGATAACGCGTGGGTAACCGGCAACAATCCTGAACATCTGCTTGACTCCACAGCGGCGCGCCTGTGTGGCACACCGCGTGCTTGCTTGACCTCGACGCCCCCCTCTCATGGAGTAAGAGTGAATGCCCGTTCGTTTTCAAGAGCACTATCGCAAGGCCGACCGCATCATGCTGGCATTGATCTGGCTGATGTTCCTGTTCTCCCTCGGCCTGGCGTTCTGGCACGACACCCTCATGCAGGCCGTGATCGTCGGTGGGGGCACCGGCGTGGTGCTCACGGCGCTGTATCGCGTCATCGGCGGCACCCGCGTGATGCGCTGTGCGCTGGGCGCCGGCTTGATGGTGATGGCGGCGTTGCACATCAACCAGGCACACGGAGTGATCGAATCCCACTTCGGCATTTTCGCGCTGTTGGCGGTGCTGACCTTCTACCGTGACTGGCTGCCGATTTTGGTGGCGGCACTGACCATCGCGGTGCATCACGTGGTGTTCCATGCCTTACAGCACCAGGGTTTTCCTGTATTTGTGATGGAGCATCACGGCGGCTGGACGATGGTGTTCGTCCACGCCTTCTATGTGGTGATGGAGACCGTCGCCCTGCTCTACCTGGCCGTCCATAGCCAGGCCGAAGCGGTGGAGAGCCAGGAAATGCTGGAGAAGATGCTCGCCGTTACCTCGCAGTTCACGGTGGAAACCGCCCAAGGTGAAGGCAAGGCCCACGTATCCCTCGCCAAGCGGTTCGACCACTTCCTGCAGCAACTCACCCACCTGATCGACGGCGTCGCCCGCGACTCCCATGGCCTGGGCCAGCTCGGCCAGGAACTGGCCAGCGCGAGCGGCACCCTGGAAAAAGGCGCACGGCATCAACTGGCCCAGATCGGCGAAATGACCGGTTCGATGCAGCGCATGGAAGACGCCATGGGCCACATTACGGTGCAGGTCGAACAGGCAGTGGCACATGCAGGCCAGGCCAGCCAGCAGATTGTGCGCGGCCAGGAAAGCGTCGGCCGCGCCCAACATGAAATCAGCCAATTGGCCTCGCGCATCAACGGCACGGAGTCGACCGTGGAATCCCTGGCGGTGCAGGCAGAGCAAATCGGCTCGGTGCTGGAAGTGATCAGCAGCATCGCCAACCAGACCAACCTGCTGGCCCTCAACGCCGCCATCGAGGCTGCCCGCGCCGGCGAGCAAGGCCGTGGCTTTGCCGTGGTTGCCGATGAAGTGCGCAGCCTGGCCCAGCGCACCGCCCTCTCCACCCAGGAAATCAAGAGCATCATCGAGGGCCTGCAACACGGCAGCCGACAAGCCGTCGAAGCCATGCACGCCAGCCGCGAAGGCGTAGAGCGCTGCGTGGCAGACAGCCAAGTGGCCGTGGACATGCTACGGGCTGTGGGCGAGGACATCGCGCACATCGACCAACTCAACGGCCACATCGTCACCACCACCCGCGAGCAGACCTCGGCAAACCTGGAGATCGTCGAGCGCTTGCAGTCGGTACAGAGCATCGCCCAGAACACCGCCGACGACGTCGAGACGCTCGCCCGCAGCAGCGAACGCCTGCCACCGATCGCGGTGCGGCTGGATGCGTTGGGGCGCAGGTTTCATCCTTGAGCCCGACCCGGAACATGGCGAGTCAGAGAGAACAGGTGGGCATACCGCTGGAGTGCATCAAGGCTCCAGATGCGGAGCCATCAAGGCGGCAAACCAATCGATGAACGCGCCAAGGCGACGAGAGCGTTGGCGGCGAGTCGGGTACAGGACTGAAACGCACATGGGGGCCGGCCGATAGGCCGCCATCACCTCCACCAATTCGCCGCTGTCCAATAAATGCTGAACATCGAACAACGGCACCTGAATCAAACCGAGCCCTGCACAGCATCCTGCGATATAGCTTTCGGCATTATTGACCACCACACGGCTGGGCATCATGACAGCCTGCGCGGTGCCATCGACGCAATATTCCCAGGCCGTTTCCTGCCCGCCTGCGCTCGTGCTGTAGCCGATACAGACATGCCGGTTTTGCAGATCGCAAGGCTGTGTGGGCACCCCGAATTCCGCCAAGTATGCGGGGCTCGCGCAATTGACCAGCAACACCTTGCCCAACGGTTTCACCACCAGGCTGCTGTTCTGCGGGGTGCCAAAACGAATGACACAGTCAACGCCTTCCTGTACCAAATCAATGGCGCGATCGGTGGAGCCCAGGCCGAGTTGGAGCCCAGGGTAGCGGCGGAGAAACTCGGCCAACGCAGGCATCACCAGGCGCCGCGCTATGCGGCTGGGCACGTCCACTTCCAGACGGCCCATGACCTGTTCCTGATGGCTGTTAAACAGTTGGTCGATATCATCGATGTCCAGCAAGACCTGGCGCGCCTTCAGCAGTAACTGGGTGCCATCGGCGGTCAGGGAGACCTTGCGGGTTGTCCGGTGCAGCAGTCGAGTGCCGGCATTGGCCTCCAGCTGTTGAATGGCGGCCGACACGCTTGCGCGTGGCAGCCTCATCAGCCGTGCCGCTTGTATGAAACTGCCAAGCTCTGCGACCTGAACGAAGACGCGGTACTGTTCGATTCTATCCATGGGCTCTCAATGCTCGGGGGGCACGGATCGATCGGCGCTCACCACGTCTGCGCCTGTGCGTTGACCGTTTACTTGGTGGTGTAGCCGCCATTGATCAAAATTGTCTGGCCAGTCACCCACCAGCCGTCACTGACCAGGTTACGGATGAACGGGACCACATCCTCAATATCTGTCAGGCCCGTGCGCGAGAACGGCGACAGCGCGGCAGCCGTCTTGTGGTAACTGACCGCATCCTCACCTTCGGCCGGGTAGAAGAACGGCGTGTCCATCGGCCCCGGCCCTACTGCCGTGACCGAAATACCTCGAACGCCCAGCTCCTTCGCCGCCGCTCGCGTAAATTGCTCTACCGGCGCCTTGCTGCCAGCATATGCAGCGTAAAAGGGCGTGAAAGCGCCTAGCAGTGAAGTGACAATAGTGCAGATCTTGCCATTGTCATTGAGGTGCTTGCCGGCTTCCTTGATAAAAAAGAACGCAGTCTTGGAATTGACGGCCATCATCTCGTCGTACTCCGCCTCCGTGATTTCAGCCATTGGCTTTTTCAGCACCTTGCCCACGGTATTGATCGCGATGTCCGGCCTGCCGACTGCCGCGACGGCATCGTTGAAGAGTTTTTCCATCGCTCCCGCCGTGGTCAGGTCTGCTTGCAAGGCCACAGCCTTCGCGCCTAGCGCCTCGATTGCGGCGACGGTTGCGTTCGCGTCAGCCTGGCTGGAAGCGCTGTTGTAGTGCACGACCACAGCCTTGGCGCCATGCTTGGCCAGATCGCGGGCGATCAACCCGCCGAGGTTCTTCGCACCACCCGCGATCAGTGCAACCTTGCCGTTGATTGAATGATTAGGCATGACAACATTCCTTTAATTGGGAGAAGTACGCCGCCATTCTAGAGTGGCCCTCGACAAAGATAAGCACACCTTGGCTGGATGCAGTGTTCAGAGATACTGGCTAATCACAAAGGCCCTATCGGTGAATGAAAAGGATGTGAGGTACGCTACACTCCGGCCTTGCACACGGGCCAAGGAAGCCCCTATGAGTACTCGTGGCAGAGACCGACAGATCGACAATATCGAATTCAACGTAAGCGACATTGCCCGCAGCAAAGCCTTCTACGGCGCTGCATTCGGCTGGACATTCGTCGACTACGGCCCCGCCTACAGCGAGTTCAGCAATGGCCGGATCACGGGTGGTTTCACCACCGGCGAGCCTGTGCGGCCGGGCGGCCCGTTGGTTATCGTGTACGCAGATGACTTGGACAGTGTGCAGCAGCGGCTTCAACAGCTGGGTGCGGTGATAACCCGCCAGACATTTTCGTTTCCCGGTGGCAGCCGGTTCCACTTTACCGACCTGGATGGGTATGAACTGGCAGTGTGGAGCGTTGCGCCGTGATCCAGCGCTTTCGCTGTATCGCTGAAGCTCGACATCTCCAACCGAGAACAGATTGCGTTGTGTGAGCCTGTTCTGGGTTCAAAGCTGTTGCAGCTTGCGCTGCAAGCGGGTCATGTACCGATTGACGATCAGTTTGTGCGCCGGCCCCACCGGTAGCATGTAAAGGCGCCCGAAGGTGTTGTGGGTGATCACCGATGAAGTGATCGTCAGCACACGATCAGCAATTGAAAGGCAAATCATCACATCCAGGTGCCGGTCACGCTCAGTCAGCACCAGCCTATCCGGCGCGCAGTCCTCTACCAAGAAAAAATCAAGCCGCTCACCCGCTTGCACCGTCACGCGCCGATTGCCGGAGAACCCGCCGATGCGCTTTACGCCAAACCTTGAAGAAATCCCATCCCTGATCCGAAAGGCCAATCGCAACAGCGGCCCTGATTCGGCGGTCATGATGTTCCAGGCATCCAGCGCGCTGATCTCAGCCGACAATGGCACTGACCTGTAATCGTAATAATCGAGTTCGGACGGTGCACCCAATGTGTGACTTCCAGAGCGAGTCGCCAAGATTTTTCCGTCCATGACCAAAACAGGAATTGGCATCATAACGCTTCAAGCGAATGCTGCGCTAAGCTCGACAGGGTCTGTGTAACTCAAGCGGAGTACCCATTATGGAATACGACGAAAAACTGATGAGGAAGCCGTACTTGCCCTGCTGACCACCTTCAGCTTTGATAACGGCAACTCATGGAAAGGCCACGACTTTCAAATAATGAACCGACTCCACGAGCAAGGTTTTATCAGTAATCCGGTGAACAAAAACAAATCCATTTGGTTGACGCAGGAAGGCTTGGAACGGGGCAGGCAAATTGCCGATCGGTTGTTTGGCGCGGCACCTGAAGCGCTCGCGGGGCCATAAGCCCAGCCACGGAGTGTTAAACCGCGCTTCATGCGTTTATCCTCAAGACTCCCCGACCTGCCAACCCGGAGCCGCCATGGACCTCGCCACCCTAGCCCTCTTCCTGCCCGCCTGCTTCGCCCTGAACATGGCCCCCGGCCCCAATAACCTGCTATCCGTGAGCAACGCTACCCGCTATGGCTACCGCACCTCCTGCCTCGCCGGTCTCGGCCGTCTGCTGGCCTTCGCCGGCATGATCGCCCTCGCGTCCGCTGGCTTGGCGGTGGTACTGCAAACCTCGGAGTTGTTGTTCTACGGGATCAAGATTCTCGGCGCGGCGTATCTGTTTTACCTGGCATATCAGCTATGGCGCGCAGACCCGCAGCAGCAGGTGGACGCCGCGACGAGCAAGGTAGGCCTGTGGGCCTTGGCGCGGCAGGAATTTCTGGTGGCCGCGGGCAACCCCAAAGCGATCCTGATTTTCACCGCCTTCCTCCCGCAATTCGTGGTGCCCGGCCAACCCATCACCGCGCAATTTGCCCTGCTGGGTGTGATGTTCCTGGCCTTGGAATGGGTGGCTATCAGCGCCTACGCCTATATGGGCCTGCATATGCGCCGCTGGTTTGCCGAGCCGAAGGGCAAGCGCCTGTTCAATCGCTGCTGCGCGGGTTTGTTGTCAGCGGCCGCGGCGGTGTTGTTGACTGCGCGTAAGGCATGAGTGAGGTGTGAATGCGCCTGTGAAGATAGCCGTCATCGGTATCCACCTACCTTCAGTACGACGCTGCACCTGTGGCGAGGGCGCTTGCTCCCGTGACGACCTGGCAGCCGACGCTGACATAACTGATGCCCCGCGATCCAAATGTGGGAGCTGGCTTGCCTGCGATAGCGGCCTGGCAGCCGACAACGATCCCACTGATGCCCAAGTTGCGTAAATACCTAGGCTATCTCAACGGCAAACCATATCTTACCTCCACCAGCGCCACACCGCCCCTCTCAAGATGGCGCTCTGTCCCGGCCTCCTCGACGCATCCCGACCGGCGATAAAATCGAATCGCCCTTTCATTACCGGCCAAGACCCACAGCGTTAAACGCTCATAGCCTTGCGCCAACAGGTCCTGCAAGCCGGCATTCCACAAGGCCCGCCCGACGCCGGTGTGCCAATGCTCAGCGAGTACGTAGATGGCCATGACCTCACCTGCAGTGGCCTGCACGGCGTCTTCGTCACGGCTGGCACCCACGGCTATCCAGCCAACCACCTGTTGGCCCACCTCGGCGACCCATACCGTTGACTCACCCGAGGCAATCGAGCGTACCCAATGGGCCTCGCGCCTAGCCAGCGTTGCTGGCAATCCGCTCAGGAATTGGGCGGGCATCAGGTCACGATAGGCGTCTTGCCAACTGCTGATATGCACCTGGGCAATGGCTTTTGCGTCGGTGGGTAATGCTCTGCGAATCATGGAGATGCTCCTGAAATACGGTTATTCCAGTATGCATGCCCGTCGATGACAGTTGGAGGGCGCGGGTTCCGGCGTCGATGAAGAACGCCGGGCCCCGCGTGAAGGCTCCAGCCAATGTCACCCCTTGGTCAGATCCACCAAAGGCGTCTGCCGCACCTCAGTCTCCCGCCCACCCTGAATCTCGCTGACCTGCTTCAAGGCCTTTTCAACAGCCGCCTTATCCGCCAACAAGCTGTAGCTGATCCGGAACTGCTTATGTTCCTTCGCCCCGATCGTAGGCACCAGGTTCAATGGCCGCTGATAACGACGGTTGTACGAAAAACTCGTCCCCGGCTCCAACCCCGTGACATAGCCCTGCCCTTGGGTATCAGTGTTCTTCCACAGGGAAAACACCGGCAGTGTCTGCGTATTGAAGCCAACCGAAACACCCAGGCTGCCGGCCTTGTTATGCAGCACGGTCAAGGTATCGCCCTTGGCATCGGCATACGGCACCACGTTGTAAACCGTTTCGTCATAGTCCTTGGTCGGTGCGCGATAGGTTTGCCAGTCGGCCAGTTCGCCCTTGGCCTTGTCGTTGAACGGCGACACCTGCTTCACCGGCGCAACGAAACGCGCGCCCTGCTCCAGGAACGGCGTGCTGAAGTTACTGTGATACAGCGCCTGGTATTCCTTCGGATAATCGCCATTGTTGGTCAGCGTGTCGTTGAGGGCGAACACCACACTGCCAGGCTCGGTGACCAGTTCGGTCGCAACAGAGAAATCGACCTTCTTGAACGCCTGCTCTTTCAACTCGCCACGCAGGGTGATGGCGTACGGCGGTTTTTCATCGATATGCAGGGTGACTTTATTCGCAGGGATATTGGCCGCCCGCCCGTGCAGGGTCAGCAACTCGCCGTTGTCGATGCCAGGATGCCCCACCCATTCGTAGCCGCAACGGGTAACCAGCTCATTGAAACCTTCCAACCATCCCAGACCACCGCGGCCATTGAGCTCGATGAAGGAAGGATTGACCACTTCCTTGACCGGCGAATCCCAGCCCATCCGAACATCGCCAACCGACGCCTGCAACACGTTCATGCCACGGGTCGGCACTACCGAGAGCTTCATCGTGCCGTTGTCGATATCCACGATGCTCACACCCTCCTGCCGACCGCCGTGCAAGGTGCGCAGGGTGACGCTGAAGGGCTTGTCGGTTTGGATGCCGAGTTGCTGGCTGGTGATTTGCCAGTTCTGGGCGGCTTTGTCGGTGTCGAGCAGCACGTAATCCCAGGCCATGGCGTGGGAGGCGGCAGAGAATGCGCTGAGGGCAACGAGGAGTTTTAGCGGGGTCATGACGGACGCCTTTATTGGAGTTGTTTGCGTTTTATAAACTC
>NZ_BCBO01000066.1:0-3963 GCF_001320835.1 Pseudomonas sp. NBRC 111138
GAAACGTTTCAGCAAGCTTAAAAAGCAAGACGACGCGTGGAAATTCCAGGAAGGAGACAAGACTAGCCTCGGGGAGACTGAAGCAAAAAAGTGGGATGAGCGGCGTATGAGCTCCAGCAACCCGTGCCAGTTACAACCTTGGCGTTGCTAGTCGGCTGCAATGACACTTATAGTCCCCCGGTCGCCCACGTGGCGACCAGGTTTGGCGACCTGCTTATCGGTAAATCATTGCATTTATCGGAGTTTCAAAAATGGAAAGATATATCCCTCTTACTGGAATCGAACGGGTTCCAGCCTCCCTTCTCATTGACTCGCAAGCACCGCTCGATGTGCTGCAAGCGATGGCTGACTATCGTATTCGTACCGTGACTCAAGTATTGGAAAACATCGCTTTTCGGGGTGAGGTGGAGGCTGACTGCGTGGTGCTTTCGGATTTTGCGCAGTTATTGGCGATACCGTTGCGGGATGGGTGTGATTTGATGGAGGTTATTGGGCAGCGGTTGCAGAAGGAGGTTTCTGAGGTAGAAGCGGGTCTTGAAACAGTTAGCTAGCAAAAGGGCTCCGCGCGTTGGCGGAATGAGCCAACGCGTGGAGGTAGAACTGCGTATTCCTCGTGACTGCAAAGACACTGAAATTTTCTACAAACATAGAGCTAGGGACTATGAAAAGAAGAAAGCTTGCTCCTCTATCTTTTCAAACAGATCGTCAGCCACCACATGGCAATTTTGGCGTTCTCGGATTAAAGCTCGTTCAAATGAGTTGCTAATTTCGGGATCGTCATCATCACCGAGCGCCCTCCACTCTTCCCCGTAATATTGCTTAAACACTAGCATCGAAAAGGCAAGCGGGGTAAGGGTTCTTTTGAGCGGCCAGCGATTTTCAGAATGGAAACCAATATGAAAATGTGAACACGGGTGAAAAAAACGCTTGCGCTGATCGGGGGCGTTCTCGTATCTCCACATGGGCTTTCCATTCAAGTTCTTTCTGCTATCCAGTAGGCTGAGGTATTGCTCATGGGAAATAAATTCGTTTTCTAAAAGCTCGGTGAGCTTCTTAAATGACTCAGTTTCTGATGCCTTTCCTGAAATAAATGGATTGGGATAATATGCGTAGCGCACATATCCATCACGCTCCATACTAAACTGAAAGTATGAGTAATCAGAAAAAATCATGTTATGGTGAGATAAATTCATCGCAACGAGATAGATGTCTATATACGTACTTTCCGCAGAAAGAATGGCATCTCGAAACTCAATATTCAGTGGAAGTAAGTTTGGATTGCTAAAAGCTGCAGCCAACCCGAGCTTGTCGGCCAAGTCCCAACTCCTGTTGATTCCTGACTGAATCTCCTGTCTATTCATCATCGTAATCCAGGTCCGCGTCTTCCTCTGACAAACCCTCACGACGAAGACTTTCTAGATAATCAGCCTTCAGCCTTTTGGCTTTGATAGAGCGCTGGCTTAGATCTCTCTGGATCATATCAAGTTTGGAGAGGTCTGGCATAGTGAAACGCAAGGCAGGAAAGTTTTGCTCTGCCTCCGACATCTCATTAATAATTTGGCTCGTAGAGCCTTGCATCCCTGAAACGCGAAGCCACGCTTTAGTACGCGTGAGAGCCGTAAACAGTTTATTGCGATCTCCTCGTGTTTTAAGTGAAATCGCGTCGACACCAATCACGAAGACTACAGCTGCCTCATTTCCCTTGGCGCGATAAATTGTGGAAAGCGTTACCTTGTTGGGTATTGTAAAGGGAGGGTCTGAATATGGATCGGCGTGAATATTATTAGACGCAACGCCCAGATCCGCAAGTTTTGAGGACAGCTCTTTGAAGTAGCTCTTCATGTGTCGATCATCCAGAGCGACAATCATTATATCCTCCGGATTTAAACCTTGCTCTAAAAAGTCAGATATCGACGCTATGACCCAGCTTGTCTCATCATCCATCGACTGCGCATTGTACTGCTCTATCAGTTGAGGTAGCTTTGCCCCACCCAAACTAACCGGACTATTTTCAGCAGGACGTACGACCTCCACTTCTGCACCGGCGTAATAGTTTGGTGAAACGACCTCATAGCCGACGTCCTTCCAATGATCTGCACTTTCAAGCAATTGTACAATACTGGAATAAATTCCAAATCCGAGCGCATGAGCGGTGATCAAAACTTCTCGTTGGTTCCGATAACACTTACTAAGAACAGTATCATTCGTAAACTTGAACGGAAGACCTATTGCTGCTCTCTCTAAAGAGATTCGGGGTTCCGAGTCATGATCCATACCAAATAGTTCAGCAGCACTTCGCATCCTTACCTTCATAATATTCTGAAGGTCGTCGTAAGCCCATACAATATTCTTTTTGTCTCGATGGCCTTTCGTAAGCCGAAAACTTAACTCATAAAATGCAGTCGGAAAATCTTGCCCCTCATCGATTAGTATGTGGTCATAGTATTCTTCGATGTCACTTTTTTGCATAAGATCTTGGCACGCAAACTCAAATGGATCGACGCCAGTAGGTGCGCCAGCGCGTGCGGTGCTAAAGGTGAGAGGCGTTCTTCCAGCGCGCAAGCAGGCGTCGGAATAGGCACCACGGGTGTTAGAACCGCCCCAGCCGTGTAGTATGTGAATGTTGTTCCAGTCGGGATCGACTTCCTTATAGTGCCTATAAAACTTAGTGACTAAATTTTTAATAGAAGACTTTAAGCTCTTCGTATAAAAAGTTAAAAGGATTTTATCATTTGGCCTATTCATATGAAGATGTGCGGCTTTCATTGCCAAAATGATAGTTTTTCCTGAGCCCGCAAGTCCGCGTATTCGTTGAGGACCATTAATTGTTATCAAGGCTGCAGAGCGTTGCTTTTGGTCGAAATTTGCGATCTCAGATTCAAGCTCAGCCAGCGCACTAGCTGCACGTTGTAACTCTGGGTTCTCAACAAGGCGTTTGTTTGATCGAGTGAGGGCTTTAGCGCCTTCAATCACAGATCGGGCTTCGTCATATGCTTCCGAATCTAAAGGATCTTCTTCAAGATTCTGTATCAAGTCGCTCAAGGAGTCCATTGAAGAAACAATTTCAGAGTCGCTCGAATCAAAAATCCTATCTGCTAGATTACTGTCGCAAAAAATAATAGGCGTAACATTCAAGGATAGCTGAGAGCGTGACTTTCTCAATATTTTACTTTTTAGCAGTCTACCTATTAGAATACTGCAAAATTGATTAAGCGAATCATCTACTGCTAAAAGGGTAGTAGTGCTTTCGCGATCCGCCTGGATTGCAGTGATTACCCGGATGGCGAGGATCCCGCAACTACGACTAAGCACTAAAATATCTGGTTTGTGATCTGCGCCATCGTAGTCTGAATAAACTGGAAAATCGTAGTAAAGAGCTGATGGTGAGGAGCTTATAGCGCTATCTGAATTTTTAAGCGATTCAATAAGGTCTCTACCGAGCGGATCTTCTTGCAATCTTTCTGTCGTGACGAGAATATCAACTGCCATGTCAATTGCGTCCTTGATGAATTTTTAGTTTATAAACATTGTCTTTATCGTAGCTATGGTTGCTACGGTGATCGACACACGAGCAGGTCTTCTACATTTTAGCCATAGTAGCGGGTTGAGTGTAATACCACCTACCCATTTAAAATTTTCGATCTGCGTAGCGACATGGCTCTCAGTCGGTGGTAGCGGATGATTAACCAAGCCCCACCCTTTTAATCCCCTGCACCAATGAGAGGCGTCAATGGCTGCTCTCGCCTGCAATCCAGCGAGGCTACACCGTATTTGTTAGGTACCCGTGAAACTGATTGTGGGTTAAATCTGTCGATCAAATATCCTACGCACCTCCCCCAACCTCCTCCCCCCCACACCTCTCCACCAAAAAATCCACAAATGCCCTAACCCGCGCCGGCATCGCCCCTCCCCCCACAAACACCGCATGAATCGGTTCCACATCCCCCGGATTAAACGCCTCCA
>NZ_BCBO01000067.1:0-9487 GCF_001320835.1 Pseudomonas sp. NBRC 111138
TATCCACCGAGCGCCAGTAGTACACACTCTCGGCCCGGGACTTGCCGATAAAGTAATACATGCCATTCTTGAAATCGGTGGTATTGATGTAACCATTGATAATCGTCAGGTTGGCCACTTCCTCAAAGCTCGCCAGATAAGACAGCACCGCTTCCTGAGTGGTGTCGATCTCGATCTTGTTCTGATTGAGGTCGTTTTCCAGTTGCTGGAAATACTTGGATTTGGTCAGGCGCAACGAGGGGTCGATATACAGTTCCGGGTAATAGCTCAACTGCTGGTTGGCCGCCCAGATGGGGTATTGGCAGTCGATCTCGCGCCACTGCCTGATCAGGTGATCTTCCATCACTTTGGTTTCATAGCCCGGCTCCATGCCCATCAGCGCGGCATTGATGTACTGCTGAATACTGGCGATGGCCGAGGCCACCGGGCTGGTGGGCACGGCCTGGCTGACCTGCACATCCAGCAGCTTGTATTGGTAGAGGTCGTTGGCGGTCTTGATTTTGTCGCTCAACTGGGCGTCGACAAACTCCGCTGCGTTCGGTACCACCTCATCCAGATAGTAGGCCACCAGGGCATCGCGCAGGGTTTCGTTGAGCTGGCTATCGATTGAGCTGGACATGCTCGCTCCTTATTCATCGTAAAAGTGCGCAGGCGCTCAGCGCCGGGCAGCCATGACCGCATTGCCTACCGCTTGCCAGGCCACACCCGTACTGTCGCCGTGCAGGGCTGTGGCCCTGAGCAAGTCCGCCGCAGCCAGCCCGCTGGCGGCACAGGTGGCTTGGCTGCGCAGGATCCAGTCGATGTCGGCCATGGAGCAGGCGCGCTTTTGCGCCAGCAGTTGGAAAAGCTCATGCACGTAGTCCTGCCGCCACCCCAACAGCCTGGCCAAAACGGAAGCGGCCTGGTCGCTGACTGCAGCGCGCAATGTTTTGTTTTTGAGCGCTGTTTTTCCGGGGTTGGCCGCGATGAAATAACCCAGCAATGCCTCCTCCGCCTGGCTTTGGCCATGAAACCACTGACTGTAGCGGCTCAGCAGGTAGAAGCTCTTGAGGTTCAACTCCAGATTTCTACCCGGAACTCCCAGCCATTGCGGATTAAGCAAAAACACACGCAAGGCACTGGTGCTCAACCGCAGGTCCATCACCACTGTCCCATGACGCAATACACGCTCGAGTTGATTGATCAATGAGTCAGTGGCGGCTGCAGTAGCCAGCCCCAACACCGCTGACAACAGGGCGTGTACCGAGGTTTGTGCCCAACGCAGTACAACTTGGGTGCGGTCCATCGGCAGGTTGATCATTTCTTGTGCCAAACCTTCGATCAGCCGCAGTTGGTGGTCATGGCCGGCCAGCAACAAGCCGGCAAGCTTCGCCACGCTCTGCTCACGCTCATCGGGGAAGAGGTTCAACTGCCCCACTCGATAGTTAATCGCTTCTTGCAAGTAATGATGGGGGTCTTCGAGACCTGTGAGCGGAACAGGCCTCACCAGTCCCTGCGGGTCCAGCAAATACTGCAGCACTTCGCGCCATTTGATGGGCTCTCGTGCGGCAGCGGACTTGGGCCGTTCATAAACAGGCAGATTCAGCGCCGATATCTGCTCGTCGGTAATCAATACCTCTCGCGTCGCGGCGGCCAATATGCCCAAGCGGTCCACCAAGCCTTGGGGGGGCAGGTAATCTCCAGGCTCCAGGCCCAACGCGCGCCGTACCCCGGTAACACTTTGCTTGCTGTCCTTGAGCCAATTCACGGCCCAATCCATCTGCATCAACACATCGAGAACGTCAGGCGCGGGCGCCATCGCATCCTCCTCCCAAGCCTCTACGGTCGGTAGATGTCTTTTAGGCAGCGTGCCGCACTTTACTTGCACGTGGTGAATTGAAGACGGTTGGCTGGTTATTACCTCCCAAGCTGTCCTTGAAAGGCGCTTGCCGCTGAGCGACAACGTCCCACCAGCGCTCAACGGTTCAAGCGTAAGCGCGCTGCCGTCAGGATTGCTCACGAAGTTTTCTTCGTCTGAATGCTGGGGCTGCCGTTCCAGGGTAAACACCCGCGTGCCAGCTGCTGATGCAAAGTCGGTCCCCGCCAGCACAAACAAGGCTGAACCTGGCAGCAGACGCAATAAGGTACCTTCATGCGCGGCATCAACCACCAGCACCAGCCTGATGCTCATATCGCTGGCGCCCTGCGCAGTCAACGACCATGGCCTGAGGGACGACAATGAGGGTTGTAGCAGGCGCCCGGTACAGAGTAATCGCTGGTACTCCAGCCCCCCCAGCATATCCACCAGGCCCCAGCCTTCCTCCGGCGACAAGCCAAACATTTGCGGAATACGCGCCTGACGGTAGAGCGAGGACAGGGTGCCAAGGTCGCGGAGTAACGGCCCAACAAAATCCTTCGTTTGGTTGGCCAAGCGAGAAAGCGATGACTCTGTAGGCTCAAGGCCGAGCGCGGCACAGAGTTGTGCGACGATTTTTTTGTTCGCAGCGTCTGTCCCACTGATATTAAAGGCGGCTCTATTGAGTTCCAACGGCGTATCGAACAGCGCAGCAGGGTTAAAGACTTGGTCAAACAGCGGCACCTTGTCACCCGTGGCGTAAGGCGTGAGATCGTGGAGGAACGCCGCAAATTCTTCGGGTTTGATGCCATAACGTCGGCTGAAATAACGATAAACACCTAGGACCCGCAGGGTATTGGTGTTCAGGTCCATGGTCAGGTTGTGTTCACCCTCGCTGCGGATGGCGCAGATGAGCAGCGTGTCCAGTTCGGCATAGGACATGTCCATACCCAGGTCTTTCTTCAGCCAGCGCTGCAGACGAATCATGCGTTGCAAGCGGTCAAACCGTTGAGGGGACGTTTTAGTCAGGTACCAGACCGTGCGGCTACCGAGCGTGGTTTCCTTGAGGCCCATGGAATTGTCGAACTGGTCCGCACGCGTCGAGACAACGGTAGCAGGCACAACACTGTCATAACGCTCACTGCCATGGCCGTTGACATAACACGCGCCATAGTGAGAGGCGTGCGGGTATGCCTTGCCGACTCCCGCGCCCCCCGTCCATTGTGGGTTGCCGCTGGGGCAATTGGGAGACACGCGGGGGAAATGCTGACGCTGGGATAAAAGCGCCTCGACCTGCTCGGCATCCAGCTCCGAACGTTGCATGAACGTCTCGAGCTGCACCAGTGGGTTGTCAAGGTGGCCAATACCTTGGAGACCGTAACTGCGCTGAAAAAACTCCTGCTGCTCGGCCGTCCATGTCACGTACTCATCCAGGACAATGGTGAAGCTGAGTACCGCCAGTGAAACTGGCCTAGTGGTAGTGCCCGTGGTGGTGGTGACAGTAAATGAGGCTCGATAGCCCGGTTCGATCGGAAACGGTTCTTCTCCCCCCCAGCGGATAACTGTGCAGATTGTTGAGGTATTCGCGGGGTGAAGATAATTAGGCGTCCATATATTAGCCGCGTTCGCATATAACGGCGTCCCAGAATTAATCCAGAAAAGACCCTCTCGTTTAGCATCGTCAGGCCCCGAGAATTCAATCGTTGCCGTGCTCGTCAAACTCCATTGGTTGACTAAGGTTTCTGCCTGAGGCACAACAGACTTCAGGCTTGACTGTGGGGATATCAGTAAAGCAATCCTGATGGCCGAATGCGGGCTCAGATGGGAAGTCCCCGGCCCTGCCCAGGTCTGCGTCAGCTGAGCCTTCGATAGATAAAACGTGGTGAACAATGAAGGTTCGATCAACAGTTGCTGTTGCTGTTGGCTTAACCCCGACATCAACAGTTGCGCTTGCGCTGCAGTGTTCTGCACCACGCCATAATCGTTCAAGCCCCTTTGGCTGATGGGCAACTGCAAGCTGATGCGATAGTTCAACTCCCCCAACTCAAGCTTCTTTTCGGCCAGCCCCAATCGGCATTGGTGGTGAGGGTAGTAATACGGAAACATGAACGGATAGCGCCGCTCGGCCAGTACGTCGTAAATCGGCTTGTTGGCATCCGGCTTTCCTGTCCGGTACCGGGCGATGTCGGCCATAAGTATCTCATTGACTAACTCCAGCATCGGTCTGGGGGTAAAGGTGCTTTGCTGGTCAATGATCAACCCCTCCAGATCGGGCCGCCGAGTCCTCAACAGAATCTTGGGCCGATCACCCTGGCCGGAGCCTTCCAGGGTGCGCGTAGCGAAACGATATTGAGCGCTGAGGTAGGCCACCGGCGAATCGACCGCCGCCATCGCGCCCACTTTGCAGAACTCATCCCAGTTTTCCTTGAACAGGTTCGGGAAACTCGGCCCGACATCGACCAGCGCACGCACACCGGTCTGCTGGCCCTGGTACTGGGTTCTGCCGTTGGATACCTGGTGTTCACGGTACAGCCGACCGATCTGCACCGCATAGCACATGGCATTGTCATAGGCCACCTCGCCATCCGCCTCGCAGATCTCACCCAGGCGTTGGACGAAGTGGGGCTTGGGTTGGGCGATGATGTCGAACACCGACGCCATGCCCAATTGCTGCATCGCGGTGATGAAGCTGACTTTTTCCAGGCCCACTTGCCGTTCGGGCTCGTTGACCAACGTAAGAAGCAGACGGTCAGTTCTCGAGTCGTTGTCCATGCCCACGCATTCCCTCAGGTAGAGATACACCGCTATGTCCAACAAACTGAGTGGTTCTAAAAAATAAAGAACCTGTGAACTCTGACAGTAGCGACGAACGGTACCTGGGGACGGCCGAACACCAGAGCTACCTGAATTGGACGAGTCTGCAGTTGGCGGAAACTGGCTTGGCTTTGGTAGAAGCTTGCATTGATGGCTTGCAGGCCGATGCTTGTGCTCAGTAAGTCAGTCATCGCGGGCGAGCCCACTCCCACAGTTTGACCGGGTACGTCCTTGGAATAGGGTCAACCTGTGGGAGCTGGCTTGCCTGCGATGGCGTGCGCCCGGCCAGCACAATGCTCAAGCTAACCAATCCCGCCTACGCTTAAGTTAGGATGCTCGTTCCCTATTCGAGGTGGTCTCCATGTTTTTCGGCGTTCTCCTGATCATCACCTGGCTGATCCTGCTGCTGCGCTACCCGGCCAAGGCGCTGCCGGTATCGTTGGCCGCTGCCGTCGGCCTGGGGTTTGTCGCGGTTTGGGTGGTATGGCTGGACAATCGCGAAGCGTCACAACTGGCGCGTCTTGAGTTGCGCATCACCTACGCGCCGCAAGACTGCCCCGCCGACCGACCGCTCAAACTGACCCTCAACAACGGCAACGATGTACCGCTCACCGAACTGCGCTGGCGCGTGGCCGCCTACGCACCGGGCGATACGGTCAACCTGGCCGACAATGTCTACGCCGCCCCACGCTATCGCGGCCCCGGCGAGTTGCAGGCGGGCGCCACCTGGGATGACTGCCTGCCCACCCCGCCGCTGCGCCCCGGCTATCGCCCACAAACCCTGGAATTTCGCGCCGAGCACCTGCAAGGCAGTTTCTCGGACTGACAAAGGATGGACCCATGCCCAACGTACTGATCACCGGTTGCTCCAGCGGCATCGGCCGCGCCCTCGCCGACGCGTTCAAAGCCGCAGGCTTCGAGGTATGGGCCAGCGCCCGCCGACCCGATGACGTCGCCGCCCTCGCGGCCGCAGGCTTCAATGCTGTGCAGTTGGACGTCAATGACAGCGCCGCTTTACAACTCCTGGCCGAGCAATTGAGCGAGCTGGATGTACTGGTCAACAACGCCGGCTACGGCGCCATGGGCCCGTTGCTCGCCGGCGGTACCGAGGCGATGCAACGCCAATTCGAAACCAATGTGTTTTCCATCGTCGGCGTGACCCAGGCGCTGTTCCCTGCCTTGCGTCGCAGCAAGGGCCTGGTGGTGAATATCGGCAGTGTTTCCGGCGTATTGGTGACGCCGTTCGCCGGCGCCTACTGCGCATCCAAAGCCGCCGTGCATGCGCTGAGCGACGCCCTGCGCATGGAGCTGGCACCGTTTGGCGTGCGGGTGATGGAAGTGCAGCCTGGTGCGATCAATACAAGCTTTGCGAAGAATGCCGGCGCCCAGGCCGAGTTACTGATCCAGGAACAGTCGCCATGGTGGCCATTGCGCGAGGGCATTCGTGCACGCAGCCAAGCGTCCCAGGACAAGCCAACCCCGGCCAGTGAGTTTGCTGCAGACGTGCTCAAGGCGGTGCAGCAAGCGCAACCGCCGCGCCTGTTGCGTTCGGGCAACGGCAGCCGCGCGTTACCGTTGATGGCGGCGCTGTTGCCCAAGGGGTTGCTGGAGAAGGTGCTGAAGAAGCGCTTTGGCTTGGGCGGTAGGCTCTAAGGTTTCATGAAATCAATAAACGCCCGCACCTTCAGCGGCAAATGCCGCGTGTCCGGATACATCGCGTAAACCCCTTGCGGGGCAAAGCGGTGGTCCGCCAATAGGCGCACCAAGCGTCCCGCGTCGACATCCCCCTGCACCAACCATTGCGGTAAAACCGCCACACCGTGGCCGCGCACCGCAAATGCCTGGAGGACCGCCGCGCTGTCGGCCACCAAGGCTGACGGGCCGGCTCGATAAGGGTGTTCGAGACCTGCCGGGTCGGTGACGCTCAGTTCGCTCAAGCGGCCGTGGCCCAGCCTGGGCAACTGCTCCAACTCAGCCAGGGTTTGAACTGCGGCAAACTGCGGCGCCGCGACGGCGAACACGTCGAATGTGGACAACTGCACGGCGCGGTGATTGGAGTCCAGCAAGCGCCCCAGCCGAATCGCCACGTCAAAACGCTCGGAGATCAGATCGGCGTGGGTGGAGGATGTGGATAAGTGGATATTCAGGTCCGGGTGCAGGCGTCGAAAGGCTTCTACCGCCGGAGCAACTACGGCCAGGGCATATTCGACAGTGGTGGTGATGCGCAGGGTGCCTTTGAGCTGGGCATGTTCACTGCGGGCTTCTTCTACCGCCAGGCGGGCCTCTTCAAGCATGCGCGTGCAGCGCAGGTAGAAGCGCTCACCCGCGTCGGTCAGTGCCAGTTGGCGGGTGTTGCGGGTCAGCAGGGTGACGCCGAGTTCCGCCTCCAGGCGCTTGAGGTTGAAGCTGACCACGGCGCGAGTCTGGCCCAGCAGGTCCGCGGCAGCGGTGAGCGAGCCGGCCTCGACCACGGCCTTGAAAGTGTCAAAACGGTCCAGGCTGACCATGGTGAACGCCCTCCTTTGTCAAAATATTTTTGACAAACTAGCAGGCAAACCGACGTATCCCAAACCCTGCGTGCGGCCTACCCTGCCGGCTCCACTCGCAGGAACGCGTTCATGACCTACCGCTCGAAAGTCGCCTGGATCTTTTTGTTGGGCTTTGCCCTGGACCTGGTGAACGTGTTTGTCGCCACCGTCGCCTACCCGGATATCGCCCGCGAACTGCACGCCTCGGTCACCCAGTTGGCGTGGATCAGCAATGCCTACATGCTCGGGCTGACAGTGATCATTCCCTTGAGTGTGTGGTTGGCGGCGCTCATGGGCGAGCGCACCCTGATCGCTACCAGCCTGCTGCTGTTTGCCGGCGCCTCGGTGATGGTCGGCCAGGCTGGTTCCATCGAAGCGTTGATAGCTTGGCGCGCCTTGCAGGGGCTCGGCGGCGGCTTACTGATTCCGGTGGGGCAAGCCATGGCTTACCGACACTTTCCCGCGGCCGAGCGCAGCCAATTGACAGCGCGGGTGATGTCGGTGGCGTTGCTGGTGCCAGCGCTGTCCCCGGCGTTGGGTGGGGTGATTGTCGACAGCCTGTCCTGGCGTTGGATTTTCTACGCCAACCTGCCTCTGGCACTAGTGACGCTGCTGCTGGCGCTGCTGTGGATAAAACCCGATGTGCCTTTAACCGAGCGCCCGCCCCTGGACCTGGGCAGAGTGTTCAAACAAGCCGCCAGCCCGATGCTGCGCGTGGCAATGCTGGTTTACCTGTGTATTCCGGGGGTATTTATCGGCACCAGCCTGATCGCCATCCTCTACGTGCGTGGCCTGGAGTATGACGCCACCCAGACCGGCGCGCTCATGCTGCCGTGGGCACTGGCCTCGGCCGTGGCGATCTACCTGAGCAAGCGACTCTTCAATCGCTGCGGCCCCAAACCCTTGTTACTGGCCGGCATGGCGCTGCAATGCGGCGGTATCCTGCTGCTCAACGAGCCGACGCTGATTATTGCGGCCTACGTCTTGATGGGCCTGGGCGGCAGCTTGTGCAGCAGCACCGCACAAACCCTGGCCTTTCTGGATATTCCCGCCGAGCGCATGGGCCACGCCAGCGCGTTGTGGAACATGAACCGGCAAGTGAGTTTCTGCGTGGGTGCCGCCGTGCTCAGTGCCGTACTGTCGGCCTTGGATTCCTTCGCGATTACCTTCACGATGGCGGCAGCTCTGACCCTGTTGCCGCTTTTCGCAGTGTTGCGCCTGGATGCTTCCAGGGTACGCGCGCTGCTTCACCCTTGCAGCGAGCCCAAACATGATTGACTACAGCGATTTTTTTGAAGAAGTGATCCAGACCCACGTCGAGATCGAACAATGGTTTGCCGGCGTTGCGCCTGAGGGCACGCTGGAAAATCTGCTGGCGCGCTTCTCACCCGAGTTCAGCATGGTGGCGCCCGCCACCGGTACGCGGGTCAACACGGCCGGGGTCAATGCCTTGTTCACGCGCCTGGGCGGGATGCGTCCGGGGTTGAAAATCACCTTGAGCGAAATGACCGGGATTGACCGCCATGCACGCGGCGCGACGGTCACGTATCGCGAGCATCAGATTGACGACAGTGGCACCCAGACCGACCGCCGCGCCACGGTGGTGTTCGAGAAACAGGCCAGTGGCGCGCTGCTGTGGCGGCACTTGCATGAGACCTTTATCAAAGCCTGACGCGGGTCTAGATGTATGAGGGGGCTTACATCGCCCACTGTAGGAGCGAGCTTGCTCGCGAAAAACCTCAACGATAACGCGTGCTTCCTGAATGAACGCGGCGCCTATGAGTTTTTCGCGAGCAAGCTCGCTCCTACAAAAGCCTTGACTGACTGGCATTAGGGCTTGCCCCTCCCACATTTTTTAGTTTTGTGTTGGGTTGACGATCACGGTGCAGGTAATCCCGGCCGCCAACAACACGCCCTCCGGCACTTCATCAATGTGAATCCGCACCGGCACACGCTGGGCCAAGCGCACCCAGTTGAAGGTCGGGTTCACATCGGCGATCAGTTCACGGCTCTCGGGGTTGTCGCGATCGTAGATGCCGCGCGAGATGCTTTCCACATGGCCCTTCAAGGTCTCGCCGCTCATCAATTGCATATCGGCTTTGTCGCCCACCTTCACGTGGGGCAGTTTGGTTTCTTCGAAGAAGCCATACACCCAGAACGAATTCATATCCACCACAGCCATCTTCGCTTCGCCGATACGCGCATAGTCGCCACGGTGCACGTTGAGGTTGGTGACATAACCGTCCACCGCCGCCAGCACTCGCGTGCGTTTCAAGTTGAGTTCGGCGGCCTCCAGTTGCGCCAGGGCGTG